>JBEKEW010000024.1:0-12745 GCA_050013635.1 Thermoplasmata archaeon
CGGCGCGGACGTAGCGGAGAGACCGAAACCTACCCGATCGATCCTGTGGGTCGCCCGCCCGATGCTCACCGCGGCCCGTCAGTTCGGCCGGAGCCTCTTGCGGCCCAGCACGATCGTCTACCCGTTCGAACGGCTCGAGGACCCGAAGTTCCGCGACCGGGTCGGGGTCGGGTCCGGTATGCCGATCGGCGTCGGCCACATCTGGGACAACTACCGAGGCGTCCACGCGCTGAACATCGCGACGTGCATCAGCTGCAACCTGTGCGCCTTCAGCTGCCCCGATCTGTGCATCGACATGGTGACGGTCCCCGGCGGGGACCCGAAACACCCGAAGAAGAGCCCCCAGATCGACTACGGCAAGTGCAGCTACTGTGGGTTCTGCTCGGACGCATGCCCCGAGGGATGCCTCACGATGACCACGCGCTACGAGCTCTCGGTCACCAAGCGTTCCGAGATGGTCTACTCGCCCCTGAGGCTCCAGGAGGTCTTCGAGCGCAAGCTCCCGATGAACCCGGTGCGCGTCGAGCGACCGGCCAACGAGGACGCGATCCTGCTGGACCCCCCGTTGTGCATCGGCTGCAACGCCTGCGCCCGCGACTGCCCCACGAACTGCATCACGATGCTCGATATCCCGAAGCCCGAGGCGAAGCCCGGCGAGAAGATCGCGAAACGTATCTGGAAGGAACCGGTGGTCAACGATTCTGATTGTGTGCGCTGCGGGACGTGCATCAGCGTCTGTCCGAAGGAATGCCTATTCTGGGGGACTCGAACGTGAGCCCCGAGGAACTGGCGTTCCTCGCCCTCGCCTTGATCGCCGTTGCGACGGGCATCCTCGCGCTGCTCGTCCGCGAGCTCGTCCACACGATCGTGTGGATCGGCGTGTTCTTCGTCGACCTCGCCGCGATCTACTTCCTCCTCCTCGCTCCGTTCCTGGGCGTCCTGCAGCTCGGAGTCTACGCCGGAGCCGTGACGATCCTGCTCCTGTTCGGTATCATGGTCACGCGCAAGCGGATCTTCTCCCGCGACGCGGCCACGGGGATCACCGCGGTCCCGATCGGGCTCGCCGTCGTCGCGTTCATCTTCCTGCTGGTCGCGTTACCGAAGCTTCCCCAGGGGGAGACCTCCATCGGCTCGTACGATCCGTCACTCCTGTCGCAGAACCTCTTCGGGCCCGGAGGCCCGTGGCTCCTCCTCCTCGGGCTCGTGATGCTGAGCGCCCTGGTCGGCGCGATCTACCTCGTGCGGGAGGGTCGCGAGTAGATGACGACCCTCGCGATCACCGGGTTCGTCGCGCTCTCCTTCGCCCTGTTCGCGCTCGCGCTCTTCGGCATCCTCACGCGGCGGAACTTCATCCTGCTGCTGGTCTCGCTCGAGATCGGGATGAACGCTGCGATCCTCAACTTCGTCTACTTCGCCGCGTTCGCACCGGGGTCCGCTCCGGGGCCCGGCTGGCTCTCGGGCCAGTCGATCGCGGTCGTGTTGATCGGCTTCGCCGCGACCGAGGTCGCGGTCGGGCTCGCCATCGTGCTCGCGCTCAACCGGTCGAAGGGATCGATCAACGTCGCCGACTCGACGACGCTGCGGGAGTGAGGGGGGCGCACGATGGACCTGTCGATCCTGTTCGGTTGGGCGTTCCTCGTCCCGCTCCTCCCCGCGCTCGCGTTCGTGATCGTCGGGGTCTATGGGGGTCGTCTGAAACGACTGGAGCACGGGGGCTGGATCGCGGTGATCCTCGCCGGAGCGGCGATGGTGCTCGGGGTCCTGATCGCGGTCGGCGAGATGCTCGACCCGAACACCTACACCGACGTCAACTTCACCTGGTTCCACGTCGGCGCCTCCGGGCCGTTCGCCAACGGCGTCTCCTTCGTCGTGGGGACGCTCGTCGACCCGATCTCCGCGCTGATGCTGATCGTCGTCACGGTCGTCGGCTTCCTCGTGATGCTGTACTCGGTCGGGTACATGCACCACGACGAGGGCCTCCCGCGGTACTACGCGCTCCTGTCGCTGTTCCTGACCGCGATGCTCGGCGTCGTCCTCTCCGACAACCTGCTCGAGTTCTTCCTGTTCTGGGAGCTCGTCGGGGTCTGCTCGTACTTCCTCATCGGGTTCTACTGGAGGAAACCGAGCGCCTCGAGCGCGGCGAAGGAGGCGTTCCTCGTCACCCGGATCGGGGACGTGATGTTCCTGCTCGGGATCTTCATCTACTTCTCGGTCTACGCGATGACCGGTCCGAACGGGGGCTGGGCCGCGAACGGCTTCCTCTTCGTCAACGGGAACCAATCGTTCATCCCGATCGGCGCCCCCGCGAACGGCACCTTGCTGACCGTTGCGGGTCTGATGCTCCTGGGCGGAGCGGCGGGAAAGAGCGCCCAGTTCCCGCTCGACGTCTGGCTCCCCGACGCGATGGAGGGCCCGACGACCGTCTCCGCGCTCATCCACGCCGCGACGATGGTCGCCGCGGGGGTCTACCTCCTCGTCGTCGGAAGCCTGTTCCTCGGGGGCTACCCCTCGATCGTCCTGTTCGCGATCGTCGCGATCGGCGGGTTCACCACGTTCTACGCGGCGACGATGGCGGTCGTCAACAGCGACATCAAACGGGTGATCGCCTACTCCACCATCAGCCAGCTCGGGTACATGGTCCTCGCCATCGGCGCGGGATTCGCCATGGTCGGCCTCTATCAGCTCTTCACGCACGCGTTCTTCAAGGCGCTCCTGTTCCTCGCCGCGGGTGCGATCATCCACACCATCCTCACGCAGGACCTGTTCAAGATGGGCGGGCTGGCGAAGAAGATGCGATACACCTCGATCGCGTTCCTGATCGGCGCCCTCGCGCTTTCGGGGATCCCCCCGTTCGCCGGGTTCTGGAGCAAGGACGACGTTCTCGCCTCGGTCTATAGCTCGCTGGGAGCGCATCCGGAGTACTGGCCGTTCTTCATCCTGGCGTTCGCGACCGTCTTCCTGACGGCCTACTACATCTTCCGGGTCTACTTCCTCGCGTTCTCGGGAGATCGCACGCGGGATCCCACCCTTCCCGAGGCCCACGAGGTCCCGTGGGTGATGTTGGTCCCGATGCTGGTCCTGGCCGGGTTCGCCGTCGTCGCGGGCCTCTTCGTCTTCATCCCCAGCTTCGCCACCCTGTTCTCCGGGGTCCCGGGGCTCGCGACCAACGTGCCCCCGACGTACGGCACGACGGACCTGCTCCTCTCGGTGGGGTCGGTCACGACCGCGGGGGCCGGGATCGTGCTCGCCTGGTTCCTCTGGGGGAACGGCCGCGTGGTCGAGCTGAGCGCGACCTCGCCCGTCCAGTCGGTCCGCCGCCTCCTCCTCGCCCGGTACCACGTCAAGGCCGCGTACGACTGGGTCGGCATGGTGGGCATGTACACGGTCGCGCGGGCCGCCGATTTCTTCGACCGGTTCGTCATCGATGGCACGGTCAAAGGGTTCGAGCGCTCGTTCCGCTCGATGAGCGACGGGATGCGGCGCATGCAGACCGGTCTCGTCTCGGACTACGCCGCCTACGTCGTCGCGGGGGTCATCGCCCTGTTCGTCCTCCTCCTGTTCGTCGCCCCGTACCTCGCCTCGTTGCTGGGAGGCGGCTAGATGGACCTCTCGACCGTCCCGATCATCTCGATCACGCTCGCCACGCTCGCCGTGGGAACGGTGATCACCTTCGCGAGCGGACGGTGGGCCCGCTGGGTCGCGCTCGCGACCTCGGTCGTCTTCCTCCTCGAGATCGGCCTGATGTTCCTCGGCTACTCGAGCTGGCCGGGCCGCTCGAGCTCCCTCGTCCCGCAGTTCGGCGAGAGCGAGTCGTACTCCTGGATCAGCCTCCCCTGGCTCCAGATCAACTTCACGGTGGGCATCGACGGGATCTCGCTGATCCTGATCCTCCTCACAGGGTTCCTGCAGATCGCGACGGTCGCGTACACCTGGAACGAGACGAAGCGCCCGGCGGCGTGGTTCGGGCTCGTGATGATGACCTGCCTCGGGTGCTTCGGGGTCTTCGTCTCGTTGGACGTGCTCCTGTTCTTCCTGTTCTGGGAGTCGGTCCTCGTCCCGATGTTCTTCATCATCGGGTACTGGGGCGGCCCCAACCGCCGGTACGCCGCGCTCAAGTTCTTCGTGTACACCCACGTCGCATCGATCGTCATGCTCCTCGGGCTGCTCGCCCTCGTCTTCTACTCCGGAGCGAGCTCGTTCGACTTCTCCTCGATATTCTCCGCGGCGCAGGGCCTCCAGGGGATCGTCCCGGTGGTCCTGTTCCTCGCGCTCTTCTTCGGCTTCGGGGTCAAGTTCCCGATCGTCCCGTTCCACACGTGGTTGCCGGACGCGCACGTCGAAGCCCCGACGGGAGGCTCGGTACTGCTCGCCGGTCTCCTCCTGAAGCTGGGGGGCTACGGGCTGATCCGATGGGCCGTGATCATCCTGCCGAACACGCTGACCCAGGTCGACCCGATCCTGTTCTTCGTCGCGTTCCTATCGATCGTGTGGGGGGCCGTGCTCTCGCTCTCCCAACGGGACCTGAAGCGGATGATCGCCTACTCCTCGATCAACCACATGGGGATCGTCCTGCTCGCGATCTCCCTGAACTCGGCCCTCGGATTGACGGCCGCGGTGCTGCTCATGTTCGCCCACGGGGTCGTGAGCGCGCTCCTCTTCATGGGCGCCGGGACGTTCCACCACACCTACGGAACGCGCGACATCCCGAGCGTCGGCGGCATCAACTCCCGCACGCCGATCCTGGCAACGCTGATCATGATCGGCTGCTTGGCGTCGCTCGGCTTACCGGCCCTGATCAGCTTCCCGGCGGAGTTCGCGGCCCTGCTCGCCACGTGGGACGGTCTCACGTACTTCGTGCTGATCCCGCTGATCGCGCTGGTCGTCACCGCCGCGTTCTACATCTGGATGATGCAACGGGTCCTCTTCGGGCCTCCGAAAGGGATCCCGGACGACGCCCACGACGTCCCCCCCAACGAAGGCGTCGGGATGGGCATCCTCGCGGCCCTGACCGTGATCTTCGGCGTGCTGCCGTTCGTCCTCGTGAACGTGATCACGATGTCGCCGATCTCGGGGTGGCACGGATGAGCGGAGGGGCGCGATGACGTTCGCCGACTTCGCCCTGCCGTTCCTGCCCGAGATCCTCGTCCTCGCCGGCGTGCTCCTCGTCCTGCTGCTCGACGTCATCGGGGTGCGCCGGATCGAGGTGTTCGGATCGATCACCGTCGGCGCGACGCTGCTCGCCCTCCTGTTCGTGATCGCCGACCTCGGGTTCACGCCCTTCGCCGCGCTCGCCACCATCCCCGCCGGAAGGATCGACATCCCGCTCGCGACCGTGGGCACTCCGCTGTACTCGTTCACCAGCCTCGGGTTCGTCTTCCAGGCGATCTTCCTGTCCGCGACCCTGCTCGTGAGCCTCGCCTCGATGAGCCGACCGAGCCGCGAGCCGGGTGCCGCGGTGTTCTACGCGCTGGTGGGAATGGCGACCCTCGGGATGCTCCTCGTGGGCATCGCCTCCGACCTGATCTTCCTCCTGCTCTCGATCGAGGTCGCGAGCATCGCGACGTACCTCCTGGTCGGCTACACGCGCCGGGACCCGCGTTCGCTCGAGGCCGCGATGAAGTTCTACGTCATCGGGGCGCTCTCCACGGTGATCAGCTTCTTCGGAGCCTCGCTCCTCTTCGGCGCGTATGGCTCGACGAACCTGTACTACATCCGGAGCGTGGGCGGGGCCGTCGGGTATCCCACGCTGATCCTGCTCGGGTACGGCCTCCTGATCGCGGGGCTCGCGTTCAAGGTCACGCTCGTGCCGTTCCATGCCTGGGCGGTCGACGTGTACGACGGCGCCCCTTCGGACGTCTCGGCGTTCCTCGCGGGCGGGACCAAGAAGATCGGGCTGTTCGCCTTCTTCCTCGTCTTCCTGGGGCCGGTGCTGTACTTCACGGCCGCCGGCACGTCCAACCCGTTCAACGCCTCGGTCGGCACCCCTCTGAACACCGGACCGATCTTCCAGATCGTGCTCGGCGTGATCGCCGTCGTGACGATGACGGTCGGCAACGTGCTCGCGCTGATGCAGAAGGAGATGAAGCGGATGCTCGCCTACTCCTCGATCAGCCAGGCCGGGTACATCATGATCGGCATCGTGATCGGCACGTCGCCGGCGATCGCCGGGGCGACCCTGCAGATCTTCTCCCACACGTTCATGAAGACCGGCGCCTTCCTCGTCGTCGCGGCGGTCGCGAGCCTCGGGATCGGCCCGCTGATCTCCGATTGGAAGGGCCTCGGCCAGCGCCGACCGTGGCTGAGCGTCGCCTTCGCGCTGATGCTGCTCAGTCTCGCGGGGGTTCCGCTGACGGTCGGGTTCGTATCGAAGTTCGTGCTGTTCAGTGCGGCCGTGCAGGCGCAAGGGTACTTCGTCTGGCTCGCGGTCGCCGGCCTGCTCAACAGCGCGCTCTCCGTCTTCTACTACGGGCGCGTCCTCAAGGTCATGTTCTTCGATCCGCCCGACCCGGTCGCGACCGGCCCCTCCGAGGTTCGCGAGGTCGGAGGCGGCTCCGGACCCCGTCGGCTTGCGGTCGGTGGCCTCGGCTACGCCCGTGCGGGAACGATCGCGCTCGTGGCCGTGGTCATCGTGGCGTTCGGCATCTACCCCCAGGCGATCCTGGGACCGATCCAGAGCGCCGCCCAGCACTTCCTCATCGCCGGAGCGTAAGCGGGATGGAACAGTTCGACGTCGTGGTCGTCGGGGCGGGGCCCGGCGGCTCCCTCGCGGCGCGGGCGGCCGCCGAGGAGGGGGCGCGCACCCTCGTGGTGGACCGCCGCGCCGAGCTCGGCGAGCCCGTCCAGTGCGGGGAGTTCGTCCCTACCCCCGAGGAGCTCGTCGACATCTTCCACGCCCCCGAACTCATCCGGGAGGCGTTCCAGATCCCTCCCGCGACGATCCTGAGGGAGACCCACTGGATGGCGTGCATCTCGCCCTCGGGGCACCGGTTCCGCTTCCCGCTCTCCGGCTACATGGTCTCCCGGCGCGCCTTCGATAAGGCGCTCGCGTACGCGGCGGAGGGAGCCGGCGCCGAGCTGCGCCACCCCGCCGGGGTCGTCCGGGTGGACGGGGACCTCGTCGGGATGGCGAACGGAACGACGATCCGCGCGAAGGTCATCGTCGGCGCCGACGGACCGACGTCGATCGTCGCCCGCTCGGTCGGCTTTGCCCCGCCGCGCGAGATGTTCCGCATGATCACGGCGACCGTGGACGGGGCGAGCGGGGACGAGATCGATGTCTACTTCGGCCGGTCGGCCCCGGGAGGCTACGCCTGGTCGTTCCCCCGTTTCACCGACGCGAACGTCGGCCTCGGCGTCACCGAGCTCCCCTCCGGGACCTCCCTCAGCTCCCTGCTCGATCGCTTCCTCGAACGCGAGGACCTGGGGGAGGCCCGCGACCGCACCCGATGGTGGGTCCCGATCGGCCCGCCTCCGGAGACCCTGGTCTTCGGGCGGGCCCTGTTCTGCGGGGACGCGGCGAACCTCGTGATGGCGACCAACGGGGGAGGCATACCGACCGCCATGCTCAGTGGGTGGCTTGCGGGGACCGCGGCCGCGCGGCACGTGCGCAGCGGGGTGGCGCTGTCGAGCTACGACCGGGCCTGGCAGGCCGCCCTCGAGACGCCGCTCGCCCGGGCGCACCGGATCAAGAAGACGACCGACCGCATCGTCCACTCCGACCTCGCGTTGACGCTCGGAATGAGATATATCGGAGTGTCGGGCTTGGACGCCATGATGCGCCTGAGGTGGCCCCGCCGCCTCGGGAGGGCCTCGTGACCAGCAGTCAACCTCTCCCCGACATCAGCATCGACTCTTCTTCCCTCGAGGCGCTCGTCCGCCAGACGATCGGCACGGAGTCGTTCGCCGAGCTCTCCGACCTGCTTCCGGTGCTCGTGCGGGACCTCGCGGACGTCGACTGGCGCGTGGAGCAGGCGCTCGGATCGCAGTACTCCCAGCTGACCGAGGCCGCGCGCTACGCCTGTTCGACCGGGGGCAAGCGGGTGCGGCCGCTCTTGATGGCGACCATGGCGCGCGCGCTCGGCGCCACGACGACCCAACCGTTCCTTTCCCTCGCCGCCGCGTTCCAGCTCATCCACACCGCGAGCCTGGTCCATGACGACGTCATCGACCGCGCCGACCTGCGTCGGGGACGGCCTTCGATGCTCCGGGCCTACGGGACCGCGCTCGCGATCGTCACCGGGGACTACCTGTTCGTGCGGGCGTTCGAGCTCGCGGCGGAGTATCCGCGGTCGATCATCCTGCGCTGCGGCGACGCGTGCGCGCAGCTGGTGGAAGGCGAGGTGCTCCAGGAGAGCGGCCTCTTCGACCTCGCCGCGGGGCGGGAGCACTACCTCCACGTCGTAGAACGCAAGACCGCATCGATCGTGGCGGCCGGGCTCGCCTCGGTCGCGGAGCTCTCCGGGGCCCCGGAATCGACCGTCGACGCCGCGGCCACGTACGGCCGTTCGCTCGGGATCTCGTTCCAGATCCGGGACGACCTCCTGGACGTCTACGGGGACCCGGATCTCCTCGGCAAGCCCCAGTACGCGGACTTCCGCGACGGGAATCCCACGCTGGTCGCGATCGAGACCTATGCCCGCCTGGACGCGAAGCGCCAGGCGGAGTTCGAGCGGTTGTTCCAGCTCCGCCGCAAGCGGGCACGCCACCTGATCCGCATGCGGGAGCTCGCCGACGCGGCCGGGGTCCGGGAGGCGATCGCGATGGAGTCGGAGACGTGGGCCGAGCGCGCGATCCGGGCCCTCGAGCCGATCCCGGCCGGCCCCTATCGACTCCTGCTCGAGCGGTTGGCCCGCGGCTCCGCGCAGCGCCGGTTCTGAGCGTTCCGGTGGAGCGAAACCTACATACTGGCCCCGGGGACATCGAACGGTTCGGACGGGACCGCATCGATGTCGCCCGCAGCCCACGGTACGGTCCACGAGTTCGATCACCTCCCGGAGTCCTGGGAGACGTTCGCCCACGTGCCCCGCCGGCCGATCGGGATGCTCGCGATCGTCGGCGCGACGTTCTACCTCGTCGCGCACTACGTCGGATGGGCGACGCCCGCCACCGCCCTCCCGACCTCGCTCAACTTCGCGGAGGTCCTCGGAGGCCCGTTCGGAGCGTTGGTGACCCTGGTCGTCGGCGGTGTCGGTCTCGGCGTCGCCACCTCGCTCTGGCGCCAGGAGGTCTGGGCGCTGTGGACGGTCACCGTGTTCGCCTTCGCGGGCCTCACGTACCTGCTCTTCACGGGTTCCTATACGGTACTGCTCCTCGTCATGGCGCTGCTGCTGGTGTACCTGCTCGTCGTTCGACGGTACTTCTACTGACCCCGCCCCGCCGGTGGGCGGGGAGCGCCGTTCAACTCGACCCTTGGACTTATAGGTACTCCGCGGCCTCGACGGATCGTGGCCCCGGCCCGCTCCATCGCCGAGCAACTGGCGTCGAAGCAGCGCGAGATCTCGGTCGCCGAGTTCTTCGAGCGGAACCGCCAGATCCTCGGTTTCGACAACCTCCAGCGCTCGTTGTTGACCACGGTCAAGGAAGGGGTCGATAACGGTCTCGACGCCTGCGAAGAGGCCGGGATCCTCCCCGACCTCCGGGTCGAGATATCGAAGGAGGGGGAAGGAGGCGATCGTCTCCGGGTGGCGGTCGAGGACAACGGTCCGGGGATCGTGCGGCGCGAGATCCCGAACGTCTTCGGCCGGCTCCTGTACGGGTCCCGCTTCCATTCCAACCGTCAGGCGCGCGGGCAGCAAGGGATCGGCATCTCCGCGGCGGTGTTGTACGCGGGGCTCACGACCGCCCGTCCGGCGAAGATCACGTCGAAGATCGCGGAGGAGGAGGCCGCCCGCGTCCTCGAGCTCATCCTCGACACCCAGAAGAACCTCCCCCGGGTCCTCTCGGAGGGGGTCCTCCTCTGGGACCGCGAGCACGGCACCCGCATCGAGCTCGTCCTGAAGGCGAAGTACGTCCGAGGCCGGCAATCCCCGCTCGAGTACCTCCGCGGCACCGCCATCGTCAATCCGCACGCTCGGATCGTGCTGGTGGAGCCCGACGGGACGAAGATCACCTTCGAGCGTGCGACGAGCGAGCTGCCGCCGATCTCGAAGGAGACCCTGCCCCACCCGTACGGGCTCGAGCTCGGCGAGCTCGGCTATCTGTTGAAGGCGTCCAAGCGGGAGACCGTCCGGGAGATGCTCTCGCGGGACCTCGCGGGGGTCAGCCTGCGCTCCGCGCGGGAGGTGGTGGCGGCCGCCGGCCTGAAGGGGACCGAGGCCCCCGCGACGCTCTCGGGCGAGACCCAGGAGAAGCTGCTGGCGGGCCTGCACGGCGTCGAGCTGGTCGCGCCGTCGGCGGAGGGGCTCTCCCCGATCGGTCCGATGCTGATCAAGCGGGGGCTGCGCAACGTGCTCGGGGACGTGCGCCCCGACTTCTTCGCCCCCCCCGTCAGCCGACCCCCGAAGGTCCGGGGCGGCTTCCCGTTCCTCGTCGAGGTCGGCCTCGTCTACGGCGGGGGGCTCCCGACCGACCAACCGATCCAGCTGCTTCGGTTCGCGAACCGGGTCCCCCTGCTCTTCCAACAGGGGGCGTGCGCGATCACGAACGCGGTCGGTTCGATGGACTGGAGGCGGTACGGGCTCGAACAGAAGGGCGGTAGCGGTCTACCGACCGGCCCCTGTCTCTTGCTGGTCCACGTCGCGTCGACCAAGATCCCGTTCACGAGCGAGGCGAAGGAAGCGCTCGCCGAGGACGAGGACCTGGACCGGGAGATCACGCTCGCGATCCAGGCCGCCGCACGCCACCTCAAGACGCACCTGTCGCGCGTCGGCCGTCGCCAGTTCGCGTCCGACAAGTTCGCGATCATCCAGAAGATCCTGCCCCGTCTCGCCGAGAAGGCGAGCCGTCTCATCGATCGACCCGTCCCCGATCTCGCCCCGGTCATCACGAAGATCATGGACGTAGTGACGGTGGAACCGAAGGTCGTTGGCGATCCGAAGTCGGTGCGTGCGACCGTGGAGATCACGAACTATACGGCCCGGGCGAGGGTGCTCGAGCTGTTCCTGGAGGTCGCCCCGGAGATCCTCGCGCAGGCGCAGTACGCGCCCGCTCCCGAAGGGACGGAGGCCGGCCTCGGACGGGCCTGGTGGACGCTCGAGAAGCTCGCCTCCAACGCCCGGACCCGGATCGAGCTGCGATTCCCGGCGAAGACGGACGTCGAGGTGAACGATCTCGACTTCTACGTCGCCGGGGTGGACGAGGCCCACCTCCTGGGAGCGGACCCGCTTCCGGGCGACTGGGACGTTCGTCTCCCCCGTGCGATCATCGAGGCGGCGGAGACCGCCGAGGCGGCCAGCGCCGACGAAGAGGAGGTGGACTACGATGCCGCGGAAGCGAGCGCCCACGTCTCCGAAGACGAAGGTTGATGAGGAGCCGAAGGTCCGGGCCGACGCCCTGCGGCCCACGATCGATCTCGCCCGCCTCATCCACGCGCAGCTCGTGGACGGCGAGATCCCGAGGATGCGCCTGCCGCTGCGCACGAAGCAGAACATCGCCTTCCAGATGCGGGAGGGAGTGTGGCGGCTGGGGAAGGCGATGGGCACCCGGAGCGCCCGCAAGCTCGACGGGGCGTTGATGCTCCTCCGTACGTTCTATCTCGTCGATTTCATCAACGAGATGGCCCGGGACGGCAAGACCTCCACGCTGCGGGAGCTGTACTACATCAGCGAAGGCTGGGAGGAGGGAAAGTTCCACAGCGAGGACGAATCGAACCTCCTGGTCGAGGACCTGGAGGTGATGTGCTCGCGCCTCCGCGAGGACTTCCGCCTCCACCCCGAGGAGAACGGGGCGAGCATCATCGGCGACATCACGATCCGAGAGCGGAACCGGAAGGGGATGGTCAAGACGATCAACTGCCGGGAGGACGTGGGCGACGGCGGGTACGCGCTGCCCTCGAACGTCGAGAAGGAGAAGATCGAGTTCGTCAAGGCGAAGGCGAAGTTCGTGATCGCGATCGAATGCGGCGGCATGGTCGACCGCCTCGCCGAGAACGGGTTTGACGAGGCGAACGACGCGCTCCTCGTCCATCTGAAGGGCCAGCCGGCGCGCTCGACACGCCGGTTCCTGAAGCGCGTGAACGAGGAGCTCAAGCTGCCGGTCGTGGTGTTCACCGACGGGGACCCCTGGTCGTTCCGCATCTTCGCGAGCGTCGCCTACGGGGCGATCAAGACCGCCCACATCTCCCAGTACCTCGCGACGCCGGGAGCGGAGTTCCTCGGCGTGACGGCGTCCGACATCGAGAACTACGACCTCCCCTCCGACCGGCTGAGCGACGTCGACATCAAGGCGCTCCAGGCCGAGCTCTCCGATCCACGGTTCGCCACCGCCGAGTGGCGCTCGGAGATCGAGCTGATGCTCAAGAACGGCAAGAAGGCCGAGCAGCAGTCGCTCGCGAAGTACGGTCTCAACTACGTGACCGACCACTACCTGCCGGAGAAGCTCAAAGAGATGGGGGTCCTGTAGACCCGTACGGTGCGCACGCGATCCGGCGCGCGCCCCATGCCGCCCCGGCGATCAGAGCGATCAGGACCCCCAGGAAGACGAACTGGATCGCCGCGAGGCGAAGCGGGATCGCCCCCGAAGCGAGCCCGGCGCCGACCGATGCCATCCCGACCAGCACGAGGAACGCCGCGACCGTCGCGGGCACGAG
>JBEKEW010000025.1:0-12412 GCA_050013635.1 Thermoplasmata archaeon
ACCGGCGCCGATGATGATGGCGTCAAACTCCGGATGCGCCATCGTCCACCGCGAGGAACGCCGTGATCGGAACTTCCTGCGTGAAGGGGCGGTGCACTGGAGGCGTCACCGTTCGAGCGTCCACTCCCATCTCTCGGAAGACGCGAAGGATCAGCTCGCCGCAGGTCTTTCCGCCGCAGGGACCCATCCCGCACCGGAGCCCGGCCTTCACCGCGTTCAGGTCCCTCGTCCCGGTCTCTTGAATGTACGCGACGATCGCTTCCTTCGTCGCCCGCTCGCACCGGCAGATGACGGTCTCGGCATCGCTCACCGGCGGGAAGTTCTCGGCCCGGACGAGTGGTTCGGGCTCCCGCATCCGGACGCCCGCGACACGGTCGGCCTCCGACGCGGGGACTTCGAGGACCAACAGCCGTCGACGATTGAGGGCTTTCCCGGAGACGATCCGGAGCACTTTTCCGGTGCCCACGGTCTCGCCCTCGGCGCCGGTGGTCGGGACGATCTGGCCGGATCGAACGAGGCCCTCGGGCATCTCCCACGGGATCGTCACCTTCGCCCGCTCCCCCGTAGGGTCGTAGCGTCGGTCCACCATGCTGATGGCGAGGCCGGGGCAGACCGCGACGCACTTCCAGCACCCCACACAATCCCCGACGAACTGGGGGCGCCCGAGGATGTTCCCTTCTGGGATCGTGATGCTGTCTTTGGGGCAGACCGTGGTACAGGGGTTGCAGGGGATCTCCTGCGCGCATCGGATGACCGGGTAGATCTTGAGGTCGGTCGGCGGAGGGTACGCCCCCCGCACCGGCCCCGGATGCGAGGCCAGCAGGGTCCCCATGGCGCGCCATGCTTCGGGGATCTTCACGGGGAGGCCCAGATCCTGGAGGATGGTCCGCGCCACGATCTTCCCCGAGAACATCGCCGCGGAGGCTTCCGCGATCTCGTGCGCATCGCCGGCAGAGTAGACCCGCATGCCGAGGCGTCGTCCCTCTTCGAACAGTTCGTTCACGGGGGAGAGTCCGACCGCAAGGAGCACCGTGTCGACGTCGAAGGCCACTTCCGTGCCCTCGATCGTGCGGAACCGGTCGTCGACCCGGGCGGCGACCACCCGCTCTACGTGGTCCGTTCCCTCGGCACGCAGGACCGTATGCGAGGTGTATACTGGAACTCCGAGTCGGAGGATCTTGTCTAGATGGACCTTGTACCCACCCACCCGAGGCAGTATCTCGACCAACGCGACCACGTCGATCCCCGCCTGGAGAGCTTGATACGCGACGATGAGGCCGACGTTCCCCCCGCCGACGATGAGCAGTCGCTTCGACGGCTTGATCAGGTCCCGGTTGACGAGCGTCTGGAAGGCGCCGCCCCCGTACACCCCCGGGAGGTCCGCTCCCGCAAACGCCAGGGCCTTCTCGCGCGCGCCGGTCGCCACCAGGAGGGCCTTCGGCTTCACGATCGTAAAGTGGCCTTGCTTCACGACGCCGACCAGGCCATCTCGGAAGACCCCCACGACGGGAGAGTCGGTCCATACGTCGACGCTCGGTTGGGTTCGGACCTGCTCCTCGAGCAACTGTCCGATCTCCGTTCCTCGCTGGCCGGCGTAGCATTCGTCCGCCGAACCGAAGAAGTTGTGCGTTTGCAGGCTCAGCTTGCCCCCGAGCGACGCTTTGTCATCACAGAGTACGACGTCGGCCCCATGGGCGGCCAGTTCGGCGGCCGCCATCAGGCCCGCCGGTCCTCCCCCGACGATCAGGACGTCGGTCTCGACCTGCTGGATCCGCGGGGCGACATGCAGCGGGGCATCGTCCGCTTCCAGCTCGGGATTCCCGTTCAGCGATCGGACCCGCATGCCGGGCCGGACGGGCGTGATGCAGGCCTTCACGGCGCGGCCGTCGGCCACGACGAGGCACTGCGCGCACTGACCGTTGGCACAGAAGATCCCCTGGGGCGCTCCGTCCCGCGGGTGACGGCCGAAGACGTGGATGCCGTTCGCGAACAGGGCCGACGAGATCATCTCGGACTTTCGCGCCGGCAAGACCTTGCCGTCGAAGGTGAACTCCACCATCTCGGGGTGGATGGGCACCTCCAGTATCGGATGCTGTTCGAGCCGGTCGGCTGCCATCGAAGACCTCGCACTGAATTGAGGGAGAAGGGCCGTCTTAAGCTGCGCATCAACGGAATTTCACGAAACCGTTAGCATTCCTCGACGGTTGCTGGGCTCCATGAGCTGGAACGTCGAACGCCCGGTCAACGACGTCAACACCATCCGATCGTACGCGCAGGGCTCGGCCGACCGGCGGAAGCTCGAGGAAGAGCTGGCCGCGATGCGCAAGACCACGCTCGAGATCCCGCTGATCATCGGAGGCCGAGAGGTCCGCACGGGAACCGTTATCGACGTACCGTGCCCCGACGACAAGGGGATCGTCCTCGCTCGGGCGCACCTCGCCGGTCCGGAGGAGCTTCACCGGGCTGTGGAGAACGCGCTCGCGGCCCATGCAACCTGGGCCCGGATGGATTGGTACCATCGGGTCGCGGTCTTCGTGAAGGCGGCGACGCTGCTGGCGGGTCCGCGCCGGACGCGGAACATTGCGGCGGTCATGCTCAACCACTCGAAGAACCCGTACGAGGCCGAGATCGACCTCGCCGAGCTCGTGGACTTCTGGAACTTCAATGCCCACTTCACGCGGCAGATCTACGAGATCCAGCCCAACCAGTATCCGGGGGAGACCAACCGATTCGACTGGCGCCCGCTCGAAGGGTTCGTTCTCGCCGTTCCCCCGTTCAACTTCTACTCGATCGCGGGCAACCTCCCGACGGCTCCGGCGATGGTCGGGAACGTGGCGCTGTGGAAGCCGGCGCGGTCGGTGATCCTGTCGAACTACGAGATCTTCAAGGTCCTCGTCGAAGCGGGCCTACCGGCCGGGGTCATCAACTTCGTCCCGTTCTCGAGCAAGGACGCGAACGCCCTCTTGGACCACCCCGATCTCGCGGGCATCCACTTCACGGGGAGCTACGACACCCTCGTGCACATCTGGAAGCGGGTCGGTGCGAACCTCGAGAAGTATCGGAACTTCCCCCGGATCGTGGGGGAGACCGGCGGCAAGGACTTCATCGTCATGCACCCGTCCGCCGACGTGCGCGGCACCGCGATCAATCTCATCCGCGGCTCGTTCGAGTACCAGGGCCAGAAGTGCTCCGCGTGTTCCCGGGCCTACGTCCCCGCGAGCCGGTGGCCGGAGGTGGAACGGATCCTCAAGGAGGAGGTCCCGAAGGTCCCCGTGGGTCCGGTGACCGACCTCAAGAATCTGATGGGCGCAGTGATCGATGAGGCGTCCTTCACGAACATCCAGAAGTACCTCGACTTCGCCCGATCTCATCCCCAGGAGTACACGTTCGTCGTCGACGGAGGGACCGACCGCACGAAGGGATGGTTCGTCCGTCCCAGTGTGATCCGGACGACGGACCCTCGCGGGAAGCTGATGTCCGAGGAGATCTTCGGCCCGGTGCTCACGCTCTACGTCTACCCCGACGAGAAGTTCGAGGAAACCCTGGCGCTCTGCGATACGACCTCGCCGTATGCTTTGACGGGAGCCATCTTCGCCCGGGATGCCGGAGCGGTGACGAAGGCCGAGGAGGCGTTGCGTTGGAGCGCGGGGAACTTCTACATCAACGACAAGCCGACCGGGGCGATCGTGGGACGCCAGCCGTTCGGAGGCGCTCGGCGTTCGGGGACCAACGACAAGGCCGGGTCGATCCTCAACATGCTTCGGTGGGTGACCCCGCGCAACATCAAGGAGAACGCGGTGATGCCGGACGACTGGCGGCGCCCGTTCATGGTGTGAAGGCGCGGCCCGAAGAGCGCGAGCGCCCCGCGCTTCTCGTGCCCCGCATCCACGGGCACGGGACCGGGGTCCCTTCCCACGGCTGCGGAGCTCGCGCTTCGTAACGCCCGTCGGGCGCACGTTCCCCCCGCTCTCCCGAGGTAGGGGGGATCGCCGACCCCGGCACTCCCCGCGCGCCGTCAAATACGCGAGGGAGGTTCAAGTATCGATGCCGGTTCGTCGCCCGCCTCCTCGTACTCGCGCCGCGCGTCGGCGCGCGGCGCCCCGCCGCGCACGGCCCCGCCTTCCACCTCGGCCGACGGCCATTCCACCGGGACCCGAGCCCGCCCACGCGCACATCGTCTGCCGTCGCTGCGGCCGGATCGCGCACCTCGCCCTCGAGCCCGGAGACCTGGAGAACTTGGCGGCGCTCGTCGAACGGCGGCCGAACCGTTGGACCGTGGACGGCATCGCCTACTCCCTCACCGGAGTATGCCCACGGTGCTCCGCCGAGGCTTCCTGACGGGCCTCGTGCCACCGACATGTCCGGGTTCTTCACCGCCCCCCGGATCGCGTGGGGCCCCGGCGCGATCGAACAGCTGGGCGGGCTCGGGATCCGTTCTGCCCTCGTCCTGATCGATCCCGTGATCGCCCGGTCGGATCCGGCCCGGCGGGTGACCCTAGAACTCGAAAGGGCCGGGACCTCGTCTATCCTCGTGGACGACGTGCCGGCCGTCGCGACGCTCCGCACCCTCGCCACCCTCGTCGATCGGTCCGCGGCCTCTCCGTTCGATGCCGTTCTCGCCATGGGGGGAGGCAGCCTGATCGACCTTGCCAAGGCGCTCGTCGCGACCCGGGCCCGACCGGATCTGGACATCACGACCTTGACGCCGCTCGCGGAGGTCGCGGTCCCCGCGCGGCCGCGGCTCATCGCGATCCCGACCACGGGGGGGAGCGGCAGCGAGGCGACGGGATCCGCCCACCTCTTGGCCGCGGACGGTGCGACGGTCGAGATCTCGCACCGCGACCTCACACCGGACTGGGCGCTGGTGGATGCGACGTTCGGACGCTCGATGCCGCCGACCCTCGCCATCGATACCGGCATGGAAGTGGTCGCGCATTCGCTCGAGGCGATCGCCTCGGAGTGGGCGAACCCGTTCTCGGACGCCCTCGCTCGGGACGCCGCGGCGACCGCGTTCGCGGCGTTGCCGCGGCTCGCGCGCCATCCTCGCGACGAGGAGGCCCGGACGGCGCTGTTCTACGGCGCCACGCGAGCCGGCCTCGCCGCGTCGAACGCCCAGCTCGGTCTGGCCCACGCCCTCGCGCGGGCGCTCCTCCCCGATACGGGGCTGGGGTACGGCCGCGTGCTCGGAATCGTGCTCCCGTACGTGGTCGAGTTCAACTTCGCGTCGGCCCGGGATCGGTATCAATCGCTCGGTCCGGTGCTCTCCGAACCGGCCGGTCAGGTCCATGCGACCCTTTCCGAGCGACTCCGGGCGCTCGGTGAGCAGCTTCAGATCCCTCGGACCCTGATCGGGGCGGGGGTGCCCATCGAGGCGATCCATGCACGGCGTGCCGTGATCGTCGACCGGGCGCTGCACGCGACCACCTGCATCGCCAACCCCCGAGTTCCGTCCGCCGACGAGCTGCGGCGCCTCGTGGACCTGGTCTCCGGCTCCGATGGGTCCCGACGACCATAGGCGACCGGCTATTGCGGCCTAGGTATGTAGGTCCCGTAGTCCGGCGCGGCTCACGCCTTCGGCGCCGGCGCGCCGATCGGTCGCTCGACCGTGGCCGTGGGGGTCTCGACCGCGTGGTTGATCGCGATCTCGGCGAGGTCCCCGGCGTACAGCGCGCTCCGCTCCAGGCTCTCGAGGACGTAGGCGAGCCCGACCGCCATGCGCCCCCGCTTGGTCGAGACCTCCTGCAAGAGGTGCGCCCGCTCGCGCACGAGGCGGTGAGCGGAATCGATGACCGCGTTCGCCCGCTCGATGTCGCGGTGCTCGAGGCTCTCGAGGGCCTCCGCCAGGGCCTTGGCGGCGGCCTCGGACATCCGTTCGAGCTCCCCCACCATCGTGGCCGGGGGCCTCTCCTTCTGGAAGAGCGGGATCGTTCCCGCGATCCGGACCGCGTGGTCGGCGATCCGTTCCATCGTCCGAGAGGCGAGCAGGTAGGTCGAGCAGTCCGGAAGCGTGACCGCGAGCGACGTGAGCACCCGCGCGTCCCGGAGCGCGGAGTTGACCTGCTTTTCGACGAACCAGTGGAGCCGATCGACCTCGCGGTCCCGCTCGATCACGTCCTTCGCGATCAGGACATCCGCCGAATGGAACGCGGCCATCGCATCGGACTGCATCGCGCGCGCCATCTGATGCATCCGTCGGATGACCTGGGGGATCGGCAAGGGGTTGGGCCCGACGACGTCCTGGAGGATCACCGACTCCGCGGTCTCCTCGATGATCTCGGGACCGATCACACGTTGGGCGAACCCCCGCACGATGTCCCGGGTCCGCGCGCTCATCCGGGTCGTCGTGCGGATCTCGAGCAGCGTCGAACCGGCGATGTACTCGGCGATGAGCCGACGCAGGAGATGCTCCTCATCCATGTCGTTCGATATCGGCACGACGCGTCGGAGGATCTCGGTCGTCCCCGTCTCTTCCGGTTGGATCACAAGCGAGCCGTCGGGACGGGGAGCGAACGACAAGACGTCTCCCGCGTGAAGACCTCGGCTCGTCACCCAGTTCTTGGGAAGCGAGATGATGTAGGTCGAGCCGCCGGTCTTCTGGATCTTCCGACCGTGGAACCCACCGGTCGCCCGCATCGATTCCGTCGGTGTCTCAGGAGTCTATATAGTTGGCTCGTTCGGCGCCGGTCGAGCACGAATCCATCGGGTAGCGTTCGACGCTCGCATTTGCGGATGGGTTGGCGGGGACCCTAAATACTCCGGACGGGCGTCCCGCGCCCGTTCCTCATGTCGGGCACGCCCGCGGCCTCCTCGCCGGAGGCGCCGACCCTCCGCGGCCCCGGACCTCCGGCCCGCAGGGGAGCCCTCCCTCTCCTGCAGCGGTCGATCCGCTACCACCGACCGCGTGCCCCGTTCTGCGGAGTCGGCTACTGCACGAACTGCCTGGTACGGGTCGACGGCCGGGCCAACGTCCGAGCGTGCCGGGAGGGGTTCGATCTCTCCGGCTTGCGAGCGACCGCCAACGCCTGGCCCTCCCCCTCGTTCGATCTTCTCGGCATCGTCGACGTGGTGTTCCCGCGGGGGATCAACACCTTGCGTGGGTTCCGACGGCCCGCCCTGCTCACCCCCCTCTACCAGCGCATGGTGCGCCGCCTGACGGGCTTTGATGATCCACCCACGAGCGACGGGACGGGTCCAGCTCGGCCTCCGATCCGACGGGAGGTGGACGTTGCCGTGGTGGGCGGTGGCGTCAGCGGGACCGCCACCGCCGAGGCCCTTCTGCGGGCCGGTGCAGGGCCCGTCCTCGTGATCGATCGCGATGCACGGGGACCCTCCCCTCCGGGCTACGAACTCCTTCCCCGCACCTCCGCGGTGTTTCTTCCACCTCCCGACGCCCGCGCGCCCTGCCCGTTCTCGATCGTGGCCACGACGCAGGACGGCCAGGGGGTGGGGGTCCACGCCCGCTCGGTGGTCGTTGCCGTGGGAGGATACGACGCTTCGCTGCTGTTCGCGGGGAACGATCGCCCGGGGGTCCTGACCGCCGAGGGCGCCTTGGCCCTCTCCACTTCGGGAGGGCCGCCCTTCGGCGGCGCCGTCGTCTTCGGCGGCGGTCCGCGCGCGCGGGAGGTGCTCACGCGTTTCCCCGGCGCGATCTCGGCCGTCGTCGCTCCCACCGATATCGACCCGGACCTTACGCGTCTCGCGTCCGAACGGAGCGTACCGCTCTACCCCCGGAGCTTGGTGCTCTCCACGCTCGGGCGGCGCCGGGTTCGAGCGGTTCGGCTCCGGACCCGCTCGGACGGGCCGACCTTTCAGCTCCGTGCCGACGCCGTGATTCTGGCCCACCGCCGCATCCCTCATCCACAACTCTTCTTCCAGGCCGGGGCCCAGATGCAATGGCGGTCCCGGCCGGCGGCCTACCTTCCCCTCATCTCCGAGGGCGGGCAAACGACCGTGCCGGGCCTCTACGCGGTCGGGGAGACCGCCGGCGCCTTCGACCCCGACGCCGCCGTGGCGAGCGCCCAACGCGTCGCATCCTCGATCGTCCAACGGATCCCACCCCCGGCGTCGACCGCCTCTCCCCCGTGCGGGGAGCGTCCCGGGGAGCTGGAAGGGTACTACCGCGAACTCCTCCAGCAACCCCGGGGGTTGGGGAAGTGGGTCGCTTGCCCCTGCGAGGATGTTCTGCTCCGCCAGGTGGAGGCGGCCGCGCGGCACGGCTATCGCGGGATCGAGGTGATCAAACGCTACACCGGTCTCGGTACCGGGCTCTGCCAAGGCCGGTACTGCCTTCCCGATGCGTTGCTGGTCCTCTCGATCCTGGAAGAGCGGCCGCCGTCCCAGGTGGGGTACATCACTCAACGGCCCCCGGTCCTGCCGACGTCGCTGGGAGCGTTGGCGTCGCTCGCGGATCCCTCCGGGCCGAAGGGGGCGCCGTGATCGCGCCCGGCCGGCCCTCGTACCGCACCGTCATCGTCGGCGCGGGGGTGGTCGGGCTCTACACGGCGTACCACCTCGCCCGCGCCGGTGCCGGGCCGATCCTGGTCGTCGATCGGGGGTTCCTGTCCAGCGGAGCCTCCGGGCGCAACGGGGGGGGCGTTCGACAGCAGTGGGAGACGCCGGCCACGATCCGGCTTGCCCGGGAATCGGTCGCGGCGTACCGTCACTTTGGGCGGGATTTCGGATACAACATCTGGTTCCGCCAGTCGGGCTACGTCTTCCTTGCCGAAGATGACGATCAACTCGCCCGCCTACGTCGGGTCCACACGGTCGTACGGGCGGAAGGGCTCCCTTCCCGGGTCATCGATGCCCGGGAGGTGGCCCGATTGGTACCGGGGATCCGCCCCGGAGCGGCGATCGGCGGCACGTACCTGGGCACCGATGGGACCCTGTACCCGTTCCCCGTGGTGTGGGGGCTGTACGAAGCGGTGCGGGCTCTCGGCGTCGAGGTCCTCCTCGGGGTCGAGGTAACCGGGATCCACGCTCCGGGCGGTCGCGTCGCCGCCGTCGATAGTTCGAGCGGACGCATCGCGACCGAGCACTGCGTGAACGCGGCCGGTGGTTGGTCGGGCGAGCTCTCCCGCCGCGCGGGTCTGGAGGTCCCCAACGTGGCCACCCGGCACGAGATCCTCGCGACCGAGCCGTTCAAGCCGTTCCTGAACCCGATGGTCGTCCGCGTGTCGGACGGCCTGTACTTCAGCCAGACGATGCGAGGGGAGATCGTGGGCGGCATCTCCCCCTCGGCCGCTGCCGTTCGACCCGGCATGGGGAGCTCGCTCGACTTCCTCACCCGGATGGCGCGGGGGTTGGTCGACCTCTTCCCGCAATTTCGATCGCTCAATGTGATCCGCGCCTGGTCGGGGTACTACGACGATACCCCGGACGGGCTGCCGATCATCGGCGCGGACGCACGCCTGCCGGGATTCGTGCACGCCAACGGATTCGGCGGTCACGGATTCATGCTGGCCCCGGCGTCGACCCGCCAGGTCGCCAACGCCGTGCTGGGGGAGCGTTCCGATCTCGACCCGCGCGTGTTCGGCCCTCTGCGCTTCTCCGAGTCGCGGCGCGAACTGCCCGCCGAACGGCTCCAGCTCGGTTAGGCGGGCTCACCCCGGGGTCGGTCCGTCGCCCTGCGCGCCCACCGGCGTTCGAGCGACCTCCGTGGGCCGGCTCCGCTCCAGGTCAAGAACCTATTAGTCGGGACCCCATCGTGCGTCCGTGATCGGTCAGTTTCCTTGGGACCCGTTCCCTCACGGGGTCCCGCTGCCCAAGGGCCCCGATCCGTTGCCGGCGCTCGCCTACGAGGCCTCCGTGAAGGCCGCGGACGCCTATCGGGGCGTGCGCGACGCCCTCAAGATCGAGGGGGACACGATGCGAATCGGGAACCGGTTCGTCCCTGTCGGCTACTATCGCGACGTAGCGTTCATTGCGTGCGGTTCCGCGGCCGGGTCGATGGCCCTCGCGGCGTGGGACACCCTCCACGACCGGCTCACGACGGGGTTCACCGCCGGTCCGACCCCGGTCCCTCCCGATCTGCCGTTCCTCAACATCGCACTCCCCCTCGGCGGCCCCGGCACGCCTCCGGCCGAAGAGACCGCCCGGGGGGCCGTCGAGGTCGCCGAGAGCCTGGGAGAGCGCCAGCTCCTCCTGCTGCTCCTGTCGCCCGGGACGGTCGCCGCGCTCGCCCTTCCTCCCGCCGGGATGTCCGGTGAGGAGTTCGGCCAACTGCTGGAGACGGCTCACGAACGGGGGGCGAGCGGTCGCGAGGTCGGGCTGCTCGCGCGGGTCCTCGCCCGCGGCCCGGTGGGAGGGCGCCTCGGGATCGCGGCCCGGAAGGCGGACATCGCGACGTTCATCGTCGACCACGGGGACGGCGCCACGCTGCTCGGTGGAGGGCCGGTCCATCCCATCGCCCCTCGGGAACGGGAGGAGGCCCGCGCCGTCCTGGAGCGTATCGAGCTGGCAAGCGCCGTGCCCGCGGCCGTGCTCTCGGAGCTCGCGCCCGGCGGGGGCCCGGCACTCGGGGGGGATCCCCCACGGCATCGCCCCGTCCGGGTGGCCGGACCGAACGACGCGTTGCGCGCCGCCGGCGAGGTGATCTTCGACAAGAAATGGCGCAGCCGGCTCGCGATGCTCCAGATCGAGGGCTCCCCCGAGCTCGCCGCCGACCGGTTCCTCGAACGGTTCGAGGGGATCGTCGCGCGGGAAGCGGACCTCGAGCTCGATCACAGCCAGGGGATCGGGGCGTTC
This sequence comes from Thermoplasmata archaeon, assembly GCA_050013635.1. GTDB lineage: Archaea > Thermoplasmatota > Thermoplasmata > Lutacidiplasmatales > UBA184 > Lutacidiplasma. The sequence goes on from JBEKEW010000025.1 coordinate 10,747, forward strand.
GCGATGACGACCCTCGGCCTTCCCGAAGGGACCGACGAGGGCCCCGGCCTCGCCCGCTTTCTCCACCGGGCGCAGGAACGGATGCACCGGCCCGAGATGAGCGTCGCGTTGCTGCGAACGGCGGGAACGATCGGGGACGCCGCCTATCCACCCGGAGCGGTGATCGGTCGACCGACCGATCCTCAGGCCCAGGTCCCGAAGGGCCGAGCGCGCGCGATCCCGATGCAGTCCGGGGTGACCGATGTCGGGTGCCTCGCGATCGCACTGCTCGGTAAGCCGTGGGCGACCTGAGCGCCCATGACGGAGGAGGCGCCGGGACCCCCCAGCGGCGCACCGACCGCGTATTCGGAACTGCTCCGCAACCACCGTTTCCTCGCGTTCTTCTCCTCCTATCTCCTCGGCGAGACCGGGTACGCCGTCTACTCGGTCGCGATCCCCTGGCTCGCGTACACGACGACGCACCAAGTGACGGTCGTCGGGGCCGTCGTCGGTCTGGAGTTCGGCGTCTACGCGCTGGCCTTCCTCGCGGGACCGTACATCGATCGGGTCGCCAATCTGCGGACCGTCCTGGTGATCGGATACCCGCTCCAAGCGGCGGGAGCGGCGGCGTTGGGATTCGCGGCGGAGGCCGGCGTCCTGACGATCCCGCTCCTCCTCGGATTGGTGGCGCTCATCTCCGTCGTGTGGGATTTCACGTGGACCGCCTCCAACGCCGTACCTCCGGAGATCGTCGGTGCGTCGACGCTGTTCCGCGCGAACGGGGTCATCAACGCCGGGGCCGGTGGCGGACAGATCGCGGGGTATGCGGCGGGATCGGCGCTCCTCTTCCTTGCGGGCCCCTCCTACGCGGCGTTCCTGTACGCCGGGCTCAACGTCGCGGCCGGGATCGCGGCGCTGGGGGTCGACGTTCCCCGTATCGTCCGTGCCATCCGCTCGGTCGGCGAGGAGTTCCGTGCGGGGTGGCGGTACCTGTTCGGGGGAAGCGGTCGCCCGCTCCTCCAGCTCTCGCTCTATTCCGCCTTCCAGTCGTTCTTCACCGCGGCCCCCGCGATCCTGCTTCCCGTGCTCGCGAGCGAGAAGTTCGCCGTGCCGGCGGGCGCCTACGGTGTGATGTTCACGGCGTTCGCGATCGGCGGCGGCCTCGGCGTTCTCGTGCTGGGACAGATGAACCCACGTCGATGGCTCGGGCTCGTGCTCGGCTTCGGCCCGATCGCCGAGGGGCTGCTGCTCGTAGGTGCGATCTACGCCGCTCCGCAGCTCCTCGCGAGCGCGCTCGGTTGGTTCGCCGTCGGCGCGGTCGACGGGATCTTCTTCGCGACCTGGCTCGTCTACCTGCAGGCGACCGCTCCGCCTCAGCTCGTGGCGCGGACGATCACGAACTCCTACGTCTTCCGCGGTAGTTCCCGCGCCGTGGGAGCCGTGGCCATCGGGTTCCTGGTCGCCGCTGTGTCGCTCGCGTGGGTCGGCGCGACGATCGGGGTGTTCATGGTCCTGGTCGGCGCGGTCGGGATGCTCGCCTTACCGGTGATCCGACGCCTGCACTTCTAGGAGCCTGTCTCTCTACCATCCGTTGATGACACGATCCAGCCCCTTGGACCGACGGATGTAAATCCGGGGACCCATTCCCCCCTTGCATGCCCCCTTCCGAGGAGCGTGCACCGGTCTT
>JBEKEW010000026.1:0-12983 GCA_050013635.1 Thermoplasmata archaeon
TGTTCACTACTCGAAGCTCGCCTCGGAATGGATGGACGCTCAGGGGGCTCGGACCTCGGATCGGTGGCACGTTGATGAGACGGTAATCGGCGTCAACGGCAAGAACGAGTACCTGTGGAACGTCCTCGACCACGAGACTCGATTCCTCCTCGCTACTCACGTCAGCGAGAACCGTAGCCTTGCCAATACCCGGGTGCCACTCCACAAGGCAAAGGGCGTCACGCCGGACCGCCCGGTGGATGTCCTTACGGACGGGATGAACTCTTACCCGGTGGCTATCATGAAGGAACTCGGTCGAAGGGCGACTCCCTTCGATGACCCCAAGCACGTTCACGGCGGTCGGTTCAACCCGCATAAGCGGGTTCCCTCGATCCGTGCCAAGGAGTCGAACAACCGAATCGAGCGGTTCCACGGAACGGAAAAGGAACGGTTCAAGGTCATGCGGGCGTTCGATGGGGAGCCGGGCAGCTCGCTCCTAGCCGAAGGGCTGCGGGTGCACTACAACCTTGTGCGGGAGCATCAGGCCCTCGACATGACTCCCGGCGAGGCGGCGGGCATCCCGGTCGGCGATGGATTCCGATGGAAAAAGATCATCGAAGAGGCGGGCAGGTCCCGAGGTGTTACACCCAAAACGCAAGACTCGTGAGGTCCCGACAACGTTACAGAACCTCTCGAAACAAACGTTTAAGTATCGAACGACGAACTCCATCGCAGAGCGTATGACGCTCGTCTGACAAACGGGAACGAGGAACCAACGATGAAGTCGATCATTCAGGAAGCGATTGCGAAACCAGGAAAACCAGACGCTGGTGGAAGACAAGCCCACGCCAGCGAGCCCGTCGTACGTGAGCGCGGACGACGCCGAGCTTGCGAAGCTGGCGGACACGCTGCGGGTCAACATCCGTATCGTTGGGTGCGGCGGAGGCGGCTCCAACACCATCAACCGGTGCACCGAGGAGGGTATCCAGGGCGCCGAGATGTGCGCCATCAACACGGATGCCAAACACCTCCTGACCATCCACTCCCCCCGCAAGATCCTGATCGGCCGCCGGGCCACGAAGGGGCTCGGCGCGGGCTCCCGCCCGGAGATTGGGGAAGAGGCCGCCCGAGAGAACGAAGAGGAGATCCGCCAGTTCCTCCAAGGGGCTCACATTGTCTTCATTACCGCGGGCATGGGCGGCGGAACCGGAACCGGCTCCGCCCACCTGGTCGCACGCCTGGCGAAGGAGGCCGGGGCCCTGACGATGGGCGTCGTGACCCTCCCCTTCCCCGGCGAGGGAACGGCTCGGATGGAGCAGGCCCGCGACGGACTGGAGCGCCTGCGCCGCGTCTGTGACACAACGATCGTCATCCAGAACGAGAAGTTGCTCGAACTGGTCCCCCGCATGCCGCTCGATGCGGCCTTCAAGCTCGCGGATGCGGTGCTGATGACCGGGATCAAGGGGATCGCCGAGATCGTCACCCGTCCCGGCCTCGTGAACCTCGACTACGCCGACATCCTGACCGTCATGAAGGACGGCGGCGTCGCCCTGATCGGCCTCGGCGAGAGCGAGAGCGCCACCGACCGGGTCACCGAAGCGGTCACCGAGGCGTTGACCTCTCCGCTGCTCGGCAACGTGGATCTCAAGGACGCGACCGGCGCCCTCGTGCGGGTCATCGGCGGGCCTACCATGACCGTCTCCGAAGCGGAGAAGGCCGCGGCGTTGGTCGGCGGTAAGATCTCCAAGCGCGCCCGGATCATCTGGGGCTGCACGGTCGAGAACTCCCCCGAGATGGAGAACACCATCAAGGTGCTCCTCATCATCACGGGCGTACGCGCGGCCAGCCTCCTCGGCCAGAAGGGTGGAGGCTACGCCAGTGGACAGTCCGAGGAAGTCATCGACCTCGTCCGGTAAGGCGAACCCATCGCGCCCCCGCTACCTCGGAATCGAGGTGGCGGGGACGTCCAGTTTCCGGACGTCCCCACCCTGGTGGCAGTCGATCCTTTCCAGCTTCCGGCCCCCGGCTCGGGCCCCGCCGCCGTTCCGGATCGTCCGCTTCCAGCACGACCGTGCGATCGTGGAGGTGGGCCATCGCACCGTGCCAGCCGCGCGGGAGGCGTGGAACGCTACCGTGGAAGGACCCGATGGCCGGAGCTACTCGCTAAGGACCGTGCGGAGCTGGGGGACCCTCGTGGGTGCGAAAGCCTGGCTCCAGGGGGAGGTTCGCGAGCCGCCCACCCCGCCGCGCTGAGCCCGCCCGAGCAAGTTATCTCCCGTCCCTCCTCGCTATGCGGGGTAAGGCTGGTGGCGCCGGAATCCGAGCGGCGGGTGCGGGTCGCGCGGGCGTTGCTTTCGGTCGACGATAAGACCGGCCTGACCGATTTCGCCCGGGGACTCTCCACGCATCGCATCGAACTGTGGGCAACGGGGGGCACCCAACGCTCCATCTCCTCCGCCGGGATCCCGGTTCGCGCGGCCGAGGAGTTGACGGGCATCGGTTCCTGGTTCGGGGGACGGGTCAAGACGTTGCACCCGGCAATCCTCGGTGGGGTGCTCGCGCCCCGGACCGAGGAGGGGGCCCGCGAGCTGAGCGAACGCAACCTCCTGCCCTTCGATCTGGTCGTCGTGAACTTCTACCCGTTCGAACGCCACCTCGCCGAGCATCCGGACGCACCGGATCGAGAGGAGTTCGTGGACGTAGGCGGCGTCACGCTAGCTCGGGCCGCGGCGAAGAACCACCGGGACGTCGCGATCGTCGTCGATCCGACCGATTATCCGGAGGTCCTTTCCGAACTGAAGGCCCACACCGGCGGGCTCTCGGACGCGACCCGGCTTCGTCTCGCGTTGAAGGCGTTCGAACGAACGTCGGCCTACGACCGCGCGATCGCCCGCGGCCTATCCCCCGCCCCTGCGGACACCCCGGATCCGTTCCCCGCCGAGATCGTCTTCCGTCGCGAGCCCCTCAAACTCCGATACGGGGAGAACCCCCATCAGCGGGCGGCCGCGTACTCCGCGGCGGCTTCCGGGCTCCCCTCGGCGAAGTTCGACCTTCTCAAGGGGAACGCCCTCTCGTTCACCAATCTCCTGGATCTCGAGACCGCGCTCGCGACCGTCGCGGAGTTCCCGGGTCCGACGGCCGCCGTCGTCAAGCACGCGACGCCGTGCGGGGTGGCGTCCGGGGCCACCGTGCGAGAGGCGTTGGAGCGAGCGGTCGCGACCGACCCGGTCGCCCGGTACGGTTGCGCCATAGCGATCAACCGTCCGTTCGAGGCCGAGGATGCGAACGCCTTGGGAGGGATCTTCGTCGATATCCTTTCGGCTCCTGCCTTCGACGCGGCGAGCTTGGAACGGCTCGCGCACCGCCCCAAGATCAAGCTGGTCCGTACCGAACCCCCCTCGCTGGACGGGGAGCGGTGGGAAGCCCATACCGGTCTCGGCCGCCTGCTTCTCCAAGAGGTCGATCGGCGCCAGCTCGCTCCGCCGGACCTGCGGCTCGTGACCGGGTCCGCCGTGACCCCCGAGCAGCTCTGTTCCCTCGACTTTGCCTGGCGGGTGGTCCGCCATACCAAGTCGAACGCCATCGTGCTCGCCCAGGGCTCGCGGACGGTAGGGATCGGTTCGGGCCAACCGACGCGCGCGCGTTCGGTCGAGCTGGCCTGCACCATCGCGGGTCCTCGGGCCCAAGGGGCGATCCTAGCGTCGGACGCCTTCTTCCCGTTCGCGGATGGGATCGAGATCGCCGGCACCGCCGGGGTCCGGGCGGTCATCCAGCCCGGGGGAAGCCTTCGCGACCCGGAAGTGATCACCATGGCCGAGCGTTTCGGGATCTCGATGTATTTCACCGGGTGGCGGGTCTTCCGCCACTGATGCTCCCTCAGACGAAGTCGAAGTACTTCTTCAGGATCGTCCGGAACTCGCCGGGCGCGACCGGGCCGATCTCCCGCCCCTTCTCCTTGCCCTGATCGAGGAAGAGATACGCCGGGATCGAGTGGATCCCGTACGACTGGGTCACGGCGCTCGATTCGTCCACGATCACCTTCGCGAACTTGACCCGGCCCATCCATCGCTCGCTGAGCTCGCGCAGGAGCGGCTCGGTCGCGCGGCACGGAGCGCACCAGTCGGCGTAGAAGTCCACCACGACCGGGATCTCCGACCGGATCACCTCGCGGTCGAAGTTCTCGTCATTGACGACCACGACCGTTCCCGGCACCGGTTTCGACACGCTATCGGTTCGAACTCCGGGTGGGCTTTAAGCCTGTTCTCGGTGCCTCCGCCGGGAACCCTGTGACCGGACGTTTCGGGCGATCGGTGCGGCCGGACGCGGGCACCGTCCGAGCCCTGCTCACATGGTTCCGACACGGCTCCCGGCCGTTGCCGTGGCGGCGGAACCGGGACCCGTATCGCGTCTGGGTAGCGGAGGTGCTCCTCCAGCAGACCCGGGTCGAGCAGGCGGGCCCTTACTTCGAGCGGTTCGTGGCACGGTTCCCCAACGTCCGTTCGCTCGCCAAGGCACCGGAACCGGATATCCTCAAGGTCTGGGAAGGGGCCGGTTATTATGCGCGCGCCCGCAGCCTGGGGAAGGCGGCCCGGGAGGTGGTGAGAGACCACGCTGGGGCGATGCCCCGGACGGTGCTCGAGCTTCAGATGCTCCCCGGGGTCGGTCCCTACATCGCCCGGGCCGTGGCCAGTATCGCATTCAACGTGCCGGTGGTAGCGATGGAGGCGAACGGACGTCGCGTCGCCGCGCGCTGGTGGGCCGAGACGGGGAACGTGCGGCAGTCGTTGGTCGCCCGCGCGCTCGAGCGACGCCTCACCGGCCTCCTGCCGTCCGACTCCCCCGGGGAGTTCAATGAGGCGGTGATGGAGCTGGGCGAGACCGTCTGCCTTCCGATATCCCCCCGGTGCGGACGGTGCCCGGTAGCGCACACCTGCCGGGCCTACGCAACGCTTCACGACCCCGGCTCCATCCCCGCACGGCCGGCCCATCGGCCGAGGCCCCACGTTCGAGCCGCCCTCGTGGTCGTAGAGGCGGCGGGCCGGTTCCTCGTCCAGCGTCGAGGGCCCCGAGGCCTGCTGGCGGGTCTCTACGAATTCCCCGGCGGCACGATCGAACCCGGTGAGTCTCCCGAAGGGACGGCGCGACGGGAGCTGGAGGAGGAGACGGGGCTTCGGAGGATCGGGCCCCTGGAGTCGGTCGGTGTCGTCCACCATAGCTACAGTCACTTCCGTGTCGATCTGCACGTCTACCGCGCTCGTCTGGCGCGGCCGCGCCGGGTACGGACCGATCACGATCGCAGATGGGTCTCTCGAGCGGGGCTCCGACGACTGCCGCTGCCCAGAGCGACCGAGAAGGTGCTCGATCTGCTCCGCGAGAGCGACGAGCGGTCGGGCGGGCGACGCCGTCCTCCTCGGGCGCGCTAGACCTCCCACGACCGGAAGAAGCGGGCCTTTTCGGGCGGGCCGATGACCGGCCTATATTGTCCCATTCGCCCGCCGCGGGCGCCGGCGCACCCTCGGGTACAGACGATAGATTGTGTTCCGGAGGGGGCAACGACCACCGTCCACCCCTCCTGGAAACTATATAGGTGGGTAAGCGTTTATGTATACTGGCCTCGGGCATCGGCGAACCCGCCCCCCTGGTGGCACCGTCCAACAGGCCAGGGGGACAGGCCGCCGGTGCCTTCCCCGTTCTTTGCAATGCATATCGCGGTGGGTCGCCGGCCCGCGGCGTTCGCTTCTCTAGAAGGGGACTTCCCCGCGGACCCGTTGGACGAACGCACCGTCCGCGATCCCCTGCGCGACCCGCTCGATATCGGCCGCGGGGCTGCGATCTTGGGACCAGGGGGCTACGTGCTCCCGTAGGACCCGCAAGGCAGCTTCGCTCCCCCGGCCGCCCGACAGAGGCCGTCGGAGCTCCATCGCTTGGCCGGCGACGATCCATTCGATCCCGATGATCCGCTGGGTGTTGGAGATGATCCGACGAAGCTTCGCCCCCGCCCACGGGCCCATGCTGACGAAGTCCTCCTGATCGGCCGACGTCGAGAGGCTGGTCGCGCTGGCGGGATCGACCAGGGTCGCGTTCTCGTTGACGAGCGCCGCGGCGAGGTACTGGGGGATCGTGAGGCCCGATGTGACCCCAGGCTCCGGAGCGAGGAACGCCGGAAGCCCCCGGTTCAACGTCGGGTTGAGGAGGCGGGCCGTCCGGCGCTCGCTGAACGCCGCCAGGTACTGCACGGGGAGGGCGAGGGTATCGAGGGCGAGGGCCAGCGGTTGCCCGTGGAAGTTCCCCCCGCTGACGAACTCGTCCCCCTCGAAGACGAGGGGGTTGTCGGTCACGGCGTTCAGCTCTCCGCGGGCGATCCCGTCCGCGAAGTCGATCGCGAGCTCCACGGCCGCGAACACCTGGGGGATGCACCTCAGGGTGTAGGCGTCCTGACCCTGCCAGGTCGTCCGAGGAACGGAGAGCGTGCTGCGGGCGAGCAGCGCGCGCATGGCGGTAGCCGCCCGCCGCTGGGCCGGCAGGTTCCGGGCCTCGCCCAACCGGTCGTCCAGCGACTGCGGATCGCCCTGAAGGGCATCGAACGAGAGCGCCGCGGCGATCTTGGCGGCGTCGAACAGCTCCCGCACGTCCGCCACCGCGAGGGCGAGATAGGAACCCATCAGGGAGGTGCCGTTGACGAGGCCGACCCCCTCCTTCTCGACAAGCGAGATCGGGGCCATCCCCTCCGCCTGCAGGACGGAGGCCGCGGGCACCCGGTTCCCCGCGCGGTCGATGAACTCCCCTTCGCCGATCATCGCGAGACCCAGGTGGGCGAGCGGGGCGAGGTCCCCGGAGGCCCCGACCGACCCTTGCTCGGGGATGTACGGTATCAGACCCCGGTTCAGGATCTCGATCAGAAGGTCGAGGAGCTCGCCGCGCACCCCCGAATGCCCCCGGACGAGGGAGTTGAGGCGGAGGAGGACCAATCCTCGCACGACGTCCCGCGGGAGCGCGGGGCCGGCTCCGCTCGCGTGGCTGCGGATGAGGGAGGTCTGGAGCTCACGGGCTCGCCCCGTGGGGATCGCCCGGTCCGAGAGCGCCCCGAACCCGGTGGTCACCCCGTAGACGGGACGACCGGCGGCGACGGCCCGCTCCACGATCCGCCGGCTCTGAGCCACCGCCTGACGGGCTTCCGGGGTGATCGAGACCGCACACCCGCCACGGACGACGGCGAGGAACTGCTCGAGCGTGAGGGAACGGCCGTCCAGTGGGAGGGTCTCGGTCATCGCGAGCCGGCGATCGTACCCGTCCGGCGCGGTGAACGGGGCGCCCTACGAGGGGGGAACCGGAACGACGAGCTCGCCGCCGGGCTTCTGGAGGGACGGCTGACGCTTCGTGGTGGCTCCCTTCGTCTTCCAGAAGACTTCGGCGAACTCCTGGACCTGCTTCAGGAGCTCCTGGGCGTCGGCGATGCTCGTTCCCTGGCGGGCCTTCGAGGCCTGCTTCAGGATCTTCCAGGTGAGTTCGTGGATCTGGGGGTGCTGTTTCACGTGATCCGGGGTGAAGTAGTCGCCCCAGATGACGCGGATCTCGTGCTTCAGGCGCTCCGCATGCTGCTCCTTGACGGACTGGTAGCGCGCGAGCTTCGCCCCGTACGCTTCCATCTCCTCCGGCTTGCTGGTCGGGGACGGTTTCGCGAGCTCGCCGATGAGTTGGTCCATCCGAAGGATCGTCAGGGCCGCGATCTGCGCCTCGTGGGGGTCATAAATACCGCACGGAATGTCGCAGTGGGCGTACACGGGCTCGGGGTCTCGAGCGGCATCTCGGACCGCGTCGAACCACTCACGGATTCTCGAGGGGGCGGACATGGTTCAAGATACCTCCCGCGGAGGATAAGGTTGCCGGAAGCGCCGCGCACCACGACCGCACGATTCCGCCGTTGGTGGCGCAGCCGGCGGGTGATCGTCCACGACCGGTCGATGGAACCGACGCTCCTCGCCGGCGACCGGCTCTACGTGGATCCCGCCCCGGCGCGGGCGGGAACCTTCGAGCGGGGCGACATCGTGGTCGTGCGGGATCCCGAAGGTTCGGTCCCCCGCCTGATCAAGCGGATCGCCGCCCTTCCCGGGGACGAGGTCGGGCCGGACCGCGCGCGGATGCCCCCCGGATATCTTCGCGTCGCAGGAGATTCCAACGAAGGCAGCCGCGACAGCTCGCGCTTCGGACCGGTGGCCGCGAGCGAGGTCGAGGGAGTAGTGTGGTTCCGCTACGCTCCCTCCGAGCGACGGGGACCGATCGATCGCCCAATGCTTAAGTGATGTTGGTATTTCCAACATCGATGCGGCCGGTCGCTCGCACCATCGGGGTCGTCGTCGTCGTTCTGATCGCCGTCCTCGCGGGGTTCGTCGGGGGATGGTACGCCCGTGGTTCCGGGTCGACCTCCTCCGGACCCACCACCACGACCCTCGCCCTCATCGCCGCCGGATCGCTCGGCCCGATCGTGCCGGCATTCGCCTCGAACTTCGCGAACGAGACCCCCGGTGTGCAGGCGCCGCTCTCCGCCCAACTCTACGAAGGCAGCCTCGCCGCCGCCACGGCGCTGACCCAGCTCGGCCAACCGTACGACACCTTCGTTGCGGCCGACTTCCGGGTCATCCCCCAGCACGTGGAGCCGACGGCCGCGAGCTGGGAGGTCGTCTTCGCCGCGGATCCGATGGTGCTCGCCTACGATGCGTCCGATCCCGCTCTGGCCCATCTCAACACGTCGAACTGGGCGAATGTGATCGTTCAATCCGGAGCGACGCTCGCCACCCCCAACGCGAGCTCGGACCCGCTCGGGTACAACGCGATCTTCACCATCGAGCTCCAGGACGCGCTCGATGGCTCGCACGGGGCGTTCTACTCCCACTTCTTCACGGGACCCATCGGCGGCTTCGCTCAGCCCGTGGTCAGCGTGACGAAGATCGTGCCCGAGACCCAGGCCTCCGCGGTCCTCTCCACCGGCACGGTGGACACCTATCTCATCTACCGTTCGTACGCGGTGGCCGACCACCTCTCCTACGTCAGCCTCTCCCCGCACGTGAACCTCGGGGCGTACGATCCGGCGTCCGTCGCGAACGACAGCACGGCGTCGACCACGATCCTATCGGGGACTTCCACGAAGGTGGTGACGGGAGCGCCCGTCCTGTTCGCGGCGACCGTTCCGAAGACCGCGCCGAACGTTCCGCTCGGCATCGCCTTTGTCGCCTACCTTCTTTCCAACCAGACCGTGTCGGCCTGGACCGCGGACGGCTTCTCCGTGATCGCTCCCGCCTGGACCGATCACCCGAGCGCGATGCCCGGCGCGGTCGCCGGGTTTGCTCCGGAGTCGTTGCCGGCGGTGCCCGCCTACCTGGCGGCGCTGTACTAGCGGAGGAGGGGCCCGAATGGTCAGCGATGCGGTCGCCGACCACGCTGCCCCAGTACGGCGCGCCGTGGCGGCCGTCCTTTCGGCCTCGCTGATCGGGCTGTTCATCCTGCCCATCGTGGCCTTGTTCCTCTATGCGGGCTACGGGCAGATCGCGAACGCCGCGGGAAACGCCGGATTCCTCAACGCCCTGTACTTCACGCTTCTGGCGTCCGGGATCGCGGTCGCTTTCGGGATCCTCTTGGGCGTCCCGCTCGGATACGTTCTCGCGCGGTACCGCTTCCCGGGGCGCTCGATCGTCGAGTCCATCGTTCTCATTCCCGTGATGATCCCCCACCTCATCGTCGGGATCGCCCTGCTCGTCCTCTTTGCGCCGACGAACCCGTTCGGAGCGTGGGTCGCCGGGATCGGGATCCCGATCTTCGACGCGATCTGGGGCGTCGTGCTCGTCATGGTGTACGTTGGGGCGTCGTACGTCGTGCTGACCAGCGAGCTCGCGTTCCGCACCGTCGACGGGGAGGCGATCGAGGCGGCTCGGTCGCTCGGGGCCTCGCCAACGGAGGCGTTCGCGACCGTGACGCTGCCCCAGGCGTTCCGCGGCATCGTGACGGGCAGCTTGCTGATGTGGGCCCGCGGCGTCAGTGAGATCGGCGGGTTTCTCATCCTCGCCTACGCCATCTATCCGAGCTTCCCGTATGGCGGGCCGGTAACGAACACCGCATCCGTCTACATCTACAACCTCTACTCGACGGCCGGGGTCCAGGCCGCCGCCGGAGCCTCCGCCCTCCTCGTACTGGTCGCCCTCGCGGTCTTCGTGGCCGTGCGCGTGCTCGATCGGACGGGCATGGCGTGGGCCAAGGTCGGGTGGTTCGCCTGAGCGACGTGACCCTCTCCGAGGTCGTGGTCGACCGGGAGCGCTTCCGGATCGGTCCGGTCGATCTCACGATCCGGTCGGGATCGGCGACCGTCCTCCTCGGACCCTCCGGAGCGGGCAAGACCAGTCTCTTGCGAGGGATCGCGGGGTTCCTCCCGCTGCAGCGCGGTACGGTCCGGGTGGACGGGACATCCGTCGAGCGCGCCCCTCCCGAACGGCGCGGCTTCGGGTTCGTCCCTCCCGGTCTCGGACTCCTGCCGCATCGACGGGTCCGCCAGAACGTGAGCTATCCGCTCGATCTGCGCGGGGCTCCGGATGCGCGCGCCCGGGCCCAGCGGTGGATCGATCACTTCGACCTCGCGAAGCTGGCCGACCGGTACCCCACCCAACTGAGCTCCGGCCAGCGCCAGCGGGTCGCGATGGCCCGGGCCCTCGCCGCGGAGCCGCGGGCCCTCCTGTGGGACGAGCCGCTCGCGGCCCTCGATGTCGAGAGCCGCGATGTACTCCTGCGGCTCTTGCGCGAACTGATCGAGTCCGAGGGGATCCCGCTGCTGCTCGTCACCCACGACCCCACGACCGCCTTCGCGCTCGCGACGAACGTCGTGGTACTGGAAGCGGGACGGGTCCGCTTCCACGGGGAGCTGGCGGCGCTGCCGCACGCGCCCCTCGACCGCTTCATGGCTCGATTCCTTGGATTCGAGACGCTCTTCTCCCCCGAGGAGCTGGCCACTGCGATGGATGGTCCTCTCGTGCGCGCGCTGCGGGAGGGATCGGGTCCGGGCGGCGTCGTCGTGCCGGACGACGCCCTCCGTTGGACCGCGGCGATCGCCGGGGCGGATCTCGCTTGGGTCAGCGCGGTGCGCTGGACCCCGCGGGGCTGGACGCTCGCCCTGCGACAGGGCCCCCTGATGTTCTACCTGCACTCGCCCGCCGACTCCCTCCGCCTGCGGGTCGGTGACACGGTCCGCCTCGAGCTCGACACCACGCGCCTCCGGCCGCTCGTGGGTGGAGGCGCCTCCTAGCGATGGAGCGGTGGCTCACCCCGCTGGACATCCGACTCCTGGCGCGCCTCTCTACCACGCCCAACGTCGTCCGCGCCGCGCGCGCGTTGGGGATCCCGCGAGATCGGGCCGTCTATCGGCTCGCCCGTCTGCGCCGGCTCTACGGAGACCCGGTCGTCGCCGGTCGCCGGGGGGGTACCACCCCGGGCGAGACCCGGCTGACGACCCTGGGGCGGCGCCTCCTGCGCGACGCGCGCGAGGATCGCCACGCGCCTCGGGGGAATCGTTGGGGCGGCGTCTATCGTGCCGGCACGTCCCCCACGGTCGATCTCGGCGGGGGGCGGACCCTCGAGGTCTCCTTCCGTGCGGGCGACGGGGCGCGCGTGGAGGTCGCCGTCGATCCCGGCACGATCGTCGTCGCGCGCCATCGGGTCGAGTTGAGCGCACGGAACGCTCTCCTCGCCACCGTCCGATCGATCGACGTACGCGGTGCCCAACGCGCCGAGCTTCGCGCGCTCTGGAACGGTCTCGTCGTCCGGGTCGGGATCACGCCCGGGTCGATCCGCCGGCTGGCGCTATTTCCGGGAACGCGCGTGTATCTCTACGTGAAGGCGGTATCCATCCGGCACGTCGCTACTCGCGGATCCCCTCGGTCGTGAGCGAGTAGACCGCCTCCCCCTCGGGGAGGTTCGGCGAGTCGATCAAGCGCGCGATCCGCTTCGGGGGCTTGGACTTGCGCAGGTAGAGCCGGTAGGTCGACGCGTGCGCGACGATGTTCCCGCCGATGGGGCGCGTCGGATCGCCGAAGAGGATGTCCGGGCGGGCCATGACCTGGTTCGTGACCACGACGGCCGCGTTGTACGTATCGGCGAAGCGCAGGAGCTCGTGCAGGTGCTTGTTCAGGAGCTGCTGCCGGGGCGCGAGTTCCCCTCGACCGGCGTATTCGGAGCGGAAATGCGCGGTGAGGGAATCGACCACCAGGAGGCGGATCGGCCGCTGGCGTGCGAGCTCCTGGGCCTTCGCCACGAGGAGCATCTGGTGGTTGGAATTGAACGCCCGGGCGACGTGGATGTGGCCGAGGGCCTCCTGGGGATCGAGCCCGACGGCCTTCGACATGTCGATGATCCGCTCGGGCCGGAACGTGCTTTCGGTATCGATGTAGACCGTTTCGCCGAGCAGCCCTCCCTGGGCCACGGGCAACTGGACATCCACCGCGATCTGGTGGGCCAGTTGGGTCTTACCGGTCCCGAACTCTCCGGCGAACTCCGTGATCGCCTGGGTCTCGACACCTCCCCCCAACAGTTCGTCCAACGCCTTCGCGTTCATCGTGATCCGGCCCAGCTTCTTGCGACGCTCGAGCACCTCTGTACCGAGCACGAAGCTGCCCACGTCGGCCTTCCGGCGGGCCTCGCCGATGATCTTCTGGGCGATCGACAGCCCGATCTCCGCCGCCTCGGCGATGTCGCTCGGGGAGGCGACGGCGACCTCCATGAGGTCGGTGTACCCCGCCTCCCGGAGCTTGTCGGCCGTCGTGGAGCCGACGCCCGCGAGATCCTCCAGGGCGATCTCTTGCTTCGCGGGAGGGGGCGGTGCTTCGGCGGGCGGGACCACGCGGACGACGGGCTTCGGCGGCACGAAGCTACAAGTCGCGCCGGGGAAGATAAGGGTGGGGGAGAGGTCGCGAAACGGCGGAAGATGCCGTCAGCCGGCGGGGGCGAACGGCTGGCCGGTGAGCCGCTGG
>JBEKEW010000027.1:0-12127 GCA_050013635.1 Thermoplasmata archaeon
GGATCGACTGGAACGTTTCGAAGTGGCGTAGGAACGGGTCGGCCCGGCGCTGGTTCTCCACGTCACCGAGGGCGATCTCGAGCTGCGCCTTGGCCTTGGGGTCCCCGCTCTGAGCGCGCACCGCGTAGACGCACAGGAGCTGGTAGTGGGCGAGGACGTAGGAGTCGGGGCGGGGTCGGCTCATGTCGCCCTTGCGGGGCCGGTAGATCCGATCGAACGGGACCTCTTCGGCGACCGCCTTCTTCTGAGAGAATCCGAAGTATCGGCCGGGCCCGAGCACGCGCGTCACCTCGCGCACGTTGTTCGCGAGCGCGTTCGATAGCCGGTCGCATTCGTGCCAACACCACAATCCGAACCCGTAGTCGCCGGCAACGTACGCCTCCCACGCGTGATCGTACAGCCGTCGCTCCTTCTCCTCGCTCGACCACTCGGGGAGGAGCTCGGCCCTCCAGTCGGACACGATCAGGTCGACCTTGATCGTGGGAGAGAACTCGATTAACTTCGGAACGGAGGGGACGCCCACGGCCGCCCGTTCCCCGCGGACGTTTAGAGGCTTTCGGGACCGCTGCGGGGGCTCACGCCACGCGGACCCCACCGCTCCACGTCTCCGCCACGGGCTCGCGGACCGCCTCCACGATGGCCGCCAGGGTGGGGCCGTTGAGGACCAGAAGATCGGCCCGCGCCCCGGCCCGGAGTTCTCCGATCGACGGTTCCCCTAGCGCACGCCCTCCGTTCACGGTGTACAGGGAGATCGCCATCTCCGGGCTCAGCGCTTCGGAGGAGAGCGGGTTGGCGGAACGTCCGGTGCCGTCGGTCCGTCGCACCGCGCATCGGATCCCGATCCAAGGGTCGAAGGCATCGAAGGGAGCGTCGCTCGAACCGGCGAGCAGATGGCCCTTCTCGATCAGCGTGCGGAAGGCATACGCCCAACGCGCGCGACCCGGGCCCAAGCGGTCCTGCAGCCACCAATCGCTCGCGACGAACCCGGGTTGGACGACCAGGGCGGGCCGGACCCGGTCGATCCTGTCGATCGTAGTCGGAGGGGTCAGGGATGCGTGCTCGATCCGGGATGGCGGAGATGGGGAGCGGTCCGTTTCGAGCGCGTCGAGCGCCCGATCGATGCCTCGGTCCCCGATCGCGTGGATCCCCGGGGCGAGCCCGAGCGCGCGGGCCCGCGCAACCACCTCGGAGAGCTGCGCCGGAGTGGTGACGGCGAGCCCCGAGGTATCGGGCGCGTCGGCGTAGGGAGCGTTCAGGAGCGCGGTACGGCCGCCGAACGATCCATCGGCGAACGCTTTGACTCCGATCACCCGAACCGGCTCGGAGGACCCCGAGCGCTGGAGGGCACCGCTCCGCTCGACTTCGTCGAGGTACCCGATCCCCACATACAACCGCACTTGGACCGGGAGCGTGCCGGCTCCCGCGAGGGCCCGCAGGGCTTCGACCTCCGATCGATCGGCCCGCATCGAGCCCACGCTCGTGACGCCCCTGCCCGCCGCCCACCGCAATGTGGGCTCGAGCCTGGACGCCTCCACGCACAGCGCCCCGCGTCCGATCGGCTCCACCAGCTGCAGGGCATTCTCGTAGAGCAGGCCGTTCGGCTCGCCGCGGGAATCGCGTCCGATCGCCCCTCCCGGCGGATCGGGCGCCCCTCGTCCGATCCCCGTAAGGGCGAGCGCCGTGCTGTTGATCCACGCCACGTGCCCGCAGGTGCGATAGAGGATGGCGGGTCGGTCCGGCGCGATCCTATCGAGGTCATGTCGATCCGGCCAACGACGATCGGCGAACTCGTCCTGGTTCCATCCCCCTCCGAAGATCGGCCCCCGCGGATGGCGGTCCGACCAGCCTTGAATCCGGGCGCCGGCCTCCTCGATCGAGCGCGCGCCGGCCAGCGTCACCCCCTCTCGTTGGCGGACGAGCTCGGAGAGGTGCACGTGCGCGTCCACGAGCCCCGGGATCACGATGCGGCCATCCAGCCGCACGGTCTCCACCCCGGTAGGGCTGGCCCGCCGAACCTCCTCTTCGGTGCCCGCGACGAGCACCCGTTCGCCCTCGACCAGCAGCGCCTCGACGTACCGGGTCCCGGTGAAGATGCTACCGCCGATCCACCGACGTGCGTCCACCATCGGCCCCCTCCCGTGCCGGGTGTCGCCGGCACCCGGGGAAAAGGCGAGGCCAGGAAAAGGTTCGACGTCCGCCGTCCGCGCGACTCAGACGTCCATGTAGCGGTAGAACTCGTACGGATGCGGCCGTAGGTTCAGCTGCAGCTGCTCCTCGCGCTTGAGCTCGATGTACGTCTCGAGCAGGGAATCCGCGAACCCCGGCTTCAGGAACGCTCGATCGCTCTCGAGGCAGTCGAGGGCCTCTCCGAGCGAGCCGGGCAGCTCGCGCACGTTGAGCTCCTTGCGCTTCGCGGGGGTCAGCTTGTAGATGTCGTGGTCGACCGGGGGGGGCGGTTCGATCTTCCGGCGGATCCCGTCGAGGCCGGCGAGCGCGAGCGCCGCCTCGGTGAGGTAGATGTTGGCCGCGGAATCCGGCGTCCGGTACTCGATCCGCTTGACGGTCGGTCGTCCTCGGTGGTAGAGCGGGATGCGGACGTTCGCCGATCGGTTCGCCTTGCTCCACGCGATGAAGACCGGGGCCTCGTAGCCCGGAACGAGGCGGCGGTAGGAGTTGGTCGTGGGGTTGGTGATGGCGCACAACGCCCGCGAATGCTCCATCAGACCGCCGATGTAGTACCGGCAGAGCTGGCTGACCTCGGCATAGGCGTCGTTCGCATCGAAGAACATGTTCGTCCCCTTCGTCCAGAGGGACTGGTTGACATGCATCCCGATGCCGTTGTCCCCGAAGACCGGCTTGGGCATGAACGAGGCGATCTTGCCGTGCCGGTGGGCGACGTTCTTGAGAACATAGCGCACGTCCTGGACGTGATCGGCCATCGGAACGAGCTCGTCGTAGTGCAAGTTGAGCTCGCCCTGCCCGGCCGTCGCCACCTCGTGATGGTGCGCGTCCATGCGTACGTGGAACTGGTCGGCGAGGATGTTCGACGCTTCGGCCCGGATGCCGATCAAGCTGTCGTACGGCGCCGTTCGATGGTACCCTTCCTTGAAGCGAATCGGTGCCGGATTCGGTCCGGTTTGCCAGGACGTCTCCCCGCTGTTGATGAGATACCCGGACCCTCCCCACGCGTCCCGGACGCCCTGGACGGATGGGATCAACTCGATCGAATCGAAGATGAAGAACTCGATCTCCGGTCCCCAGTACGATCGATCGTAGCCGGCGTCCGCGAGGACCTTCTCGGTCTTGCGGGCGATCCCACGGGGATCGTGAGCGTACGGTTCGCTCATCGCCCCGATGCGAATATCGCAGATGAATCGCGCGATCCCTCCGGCTTCCGGGTGCCAGGGGATCATGGCGACCGTTCTCGGGTCGGGGATGAGCAGCATGTCGGACTCGTAGATCTCTCGGAAGCCCCGCACCGAGGACCCGTCGAGCTTGGGGACCCCGGAGAGGAACGACTCCGGGTCCAACGTGTCGAGGGGGACGTCGACCTGGTTGAACCCTCCGAACACGTCCGTGTAGCACAGTTCGATCCACCGGACCTTCGCCTCCTTCAGCTCGCGAAGGATCTGAGTTCCATCGGGCGCGGCTCCGGTACCTTGGTTCGGCGACATCATGGGGTCCCCGGCGGATGCGAGCGTTCCCGGCTACATCAAGGCGTGGACGAAAAAACTGGACGTTTGTCCGCTTTGCATACCTAGAATGTTAATTTCACCTACATCCTTCATGATTCATGGTGCGTACGTCCAGTATCGACGAGCTCGACCGGTCGATCCTCGAAGAGCTCAACACGGACGCGCGACGCAGCCACCGCACGATCGCCCAGCACCTCGACATCTCCCCGACGACGGTGAGCACGCGGATCGCGCGGATGGAGGCGAACGAGGTCATCCGCGGCTACGTTCCGATCCTGGACGACGAACAGCTCGGCTGGGACCTATGGGCTACGATCGGGATCCGCATCTCCAAGGGGCGGTTGCGCGAAGTGGAGGAGCGGCTCGCCCGCAACCCGCGGGCCTACGCGATCTACGATCTCACGGGAGAGTACGATGCGTTGGTGATCGCCCGCTTCCGGGACCGACGGGACCTCGACCGCTTCGTCAAGCACGCCCTGCAGGACCCCCACGTCGAACGGACCAACACGCAGGTCGTGCTCAACCGGGTCAAAGAGGACCGGCGGGTCCCGGTATCGCTCCGATCGCCCGAGCGCGCCGAGCCCGCGTAGGTGGACCCCGAGTTCCGGGGTTCCCAGCCACTTCTGAGAACGACTACGACTCCGGGAGGAGACGAGGGGGCCGCCGCTCCGACGCCCACGCACGACGATTCGCGGGCCTCCCCCTCGGGTTCGCTCCTCCGATATCGATGCGGGGACCTCTCCCCGTCGCCGCGCCGTTCGCGGGCCATCGTACGGAAGTGCCGCTGTCGGGACCTCCGGGGTAATGGATAAGAGGGCCCTCGACCCATCGGGCGCCGAGGTCGGTATGGACTGGGGTCTCTCCAATCGGATGGCACGGATGTTCTCCCCCAAGAGCCAGAACTCGGTGATGGTCGCGGTCGATCACGGATACTTCATGGGCCCCACGCGCCGGCTCGAGGACGCCCGTGCGAAGATCGCACCGCTCCTGCCCTACGCCGACGCCCTGGGGCTCACGCGGGGAATCCTGCGTACCTGCGTCCCCCCTACGGCCTCGACCCCGATCCTCTTGCGCGTGAGCGGGGGAGTGACGATCCTTCAGGAGGACCTCTCCGATGAGGCGATCACGGTCTCGATGCAGGACGCATTGCGTCTCAACGTCAGCGCCGTGGCGCTTTCCGTGTTCGTCGGTGCGCCCCACGAGCATTCCTCGCTCGTCCACCTCGCGGAGCTCGTCGATCAGGGGGAAGCGGCGGGCATGCCGGTGCTGGCGATCACCGCGGTCGGCAAGGAGATGGACAAGCGGGACGCGAGGTACCTCGCGCTGGCCTGCCGGGTATCGGCCGAGCTCGGTGCGCACATGGTCAAGACGTACTACTGCGATGGCTTCGAGAAGGTCATCGAGGGGTGCCCCGTGCCGATCGTCGTCGCCGGGGGCCCGAAGCTCGACAGCGATCAGGCCGCCCTCGAGCTCGCCCACCATGCCATTGCCCTCGGGGCGAGGGGGCTCGACATGGGGCGGAACATCTGGCAATCCGACCACCCCGTGGCGATGCTCAAGGCCCTGCGAGCGATCGTCCATGACGCGGCGACCGTACGCGAGGCGATGGATGTCCTGAACGCGGAGAAGGCCCAGCCTTCCCCACCTCGGGTCGTGGCGGCCTGAGGACCGGCCCTGCCGGGGCTTCGGAATTCTCTTAAACGGAGCGCCGCTCCCCGAGTGCGCGGGGATCGCCCAGCTTGGTCAAAGGCGCCAGATTCAGGGTCTGGTCTCGTAGGAGTTCGTGGGTTCAAATCCCTCTCCCCGCACCTGAACTTTTCGGCGATTCGTGAAGAGAGCACTCAACTCACGACGGCCGGTCCTCCCAGCCCTTGCGCCGACTGCTTTCGTCAGCAGCCCATGCGCTCTCCGAAACTGGCCGGACGCTGGAACGGGTCGACTCACCTCGAAGGAAGGAGAGCGTCGAGAACGGAATACGTCGCCGGATGCAGGTGCAGGTAATGGGCGTAAACGTTCTGGATCTGAATTCCGTCCCGTCCGTCCGAAAGTCCCCTTCCGCGCTCGTACGCGAGCGCGAGATCGTACGGGTTCCTCAGCTCGACCCGGGAGTAATGGAACTCATGCCCTCGAAGAACCGTTCCTTTCGGCGCGATAGGAGTGTCTCGCACGACCCGGGCGGTCGCGTACCCGTGGCCGATCGGTCGCTTCTCCTGCACGGTCACACCGTCGATGACCCCGACCATGTCGAACTCGCCCGCCTCGGTTACGATGGACTTCGTGAGGTACATCAATCCCCCGCACTCGGCGTAGATCCGCCCGCCCCGGTCCGCAAATTGTTTCACGGCGGCACGCAGCGGCCGATTCCGTTCGAGGGACTCGGCGTACACTTCGGGAAAGCCGCCGCCGATCACGAGCAGGTCGAGCGCCGGAAGGGCGGGGTCGGCCTCTGGGTCTATGAACGCAACGGACCCGAGCTCGCGCGCCCTCTCTAAGGTCTCCGGATAGTAGAACGTGAACGGCCTTCCGGCTAGGAAACCAATCCGTGCGGGGTTCGGCGACGGGCCCAAGGGTGCCGGTTCGGCTATAACCGGCACAGGTTCCGATCCCTGCCGCGCGAGGTCAAGGATCCGAGCCGCGTCGACTTGCGCTGAGAATCTGTCGCGTACCAGCTGGACTAGGGCCGACCCACGCCCCTCCGCCGAGGGAACGAGACCGAGATGCCGATACTCCATCGCGGCATGGAGCGCTTCGTCCCGGGGGAACACGCCGACGACCGGTAACCCTTCTGCCTCGATCGTGGCCGTCAGTCGGTCGACCTGACGCGGCACCACGTTCGTGACGAGGGCCGCGGCGAATCGTACCTCAGGATCGAACTGGCGCATCCCTCGGACCAACGCGCCCACCGTCCGGTTCACCCGCTCCCCATCGACGACGAGGACCACCGGGGCCCGCAACAGCTTCGCAAGTTGCGCGGTGCTTCCAACTTCGGAGCGCCCATCGGCACTGTCGTAGAGTCCGTGGTTCCCCTCGATGACCGCGACATCGCAGTCCCGCGAGTACCGATAGAACCTCTCCACCACGTGAGCGCCCATGAGCACGACGTCGAGATTGCGACTTGGCGAACCCAGCACCGCGGCGTGATGGCTCGGGTCGATGTAATCCGGACCATTCTTGAACGCGCAGACTCGTTGTCCCGCCTTCCTAAAGGCGTCGATCAACGCCATCGTGGCGAGGGTCTTGCCGCCGCGACCTTTGAACGAGGCAACCACCAAACGCGGAATCGTGATGGCCGCTCCGTGGACTGGCACCGTATCCGTCGCCGGGGTGGGCATTAGCTTCGCTCCTCCCTCCCGTTCACGGGGTGGACTTCAGCGTGGGCTCCGCGGCCTGTGCCGATGCCGTCGGACGTGCCGGGTGCCCCGGCGGGTTGGTGAGGATCCCGGGGGAGCCCTGGCCCCCGCGCTCCGAGAACGCGCCCGGTCCTTGGGATCCACCGATGGGAACTCCCTCCTCGCGCTCGCCACAACCTTCAGGAATTGCGGGGACGCCCAGCGCGTTTCCCTCGGGTACCAATTCAGTCGCCACGCATGGACCACGGTCGCTCCGACCACGAGGACGCTCGGGGAATCGAGGCGCGCCTCGATCGTCGGTCGTGAGGCCTCGCCGAGCGTGAAGAGCGTCGTCCGTTGTCGCGCCGTTGTGGCCCAGCGGACTGCAGCGACGGGGGTGCTGGGGTCCCGGCCGGACTTGAGCAGGTCGCGTGCAATCCGCTTCCACCTGGCCACCCCCATCAAGATGACCAACGTGTCCGCGCCGCGACCGAGCGCCGACCAGTCCACCGGGGGGTGATGGGAGGAGGAGCTGGTCCGGCCCGTTACAATCGCCACGGAGGAGGCAAACCCCCGTTCGGTGAGGGGGATCCCGGCGAACGCCGGGCCCGCAAGCGCGGAGGGAACCCCGGGGACGATCTCGAAGGGAATCCCGCGAGCCCGGAGCGCCTGAGCCTCTTCTCCCCCGCGAGAGAAGAGGAGCGCGTCCCCACCCTTGAGGCGAACGACACGCTTCCCGGCCAGCGCCGCTTGAATGAGGAGTTCGTTGATCTTCGACTGGGGGAACCGGTCCCGGTGCCTCGGACCTTTGGCCACCCGTAGCTTCTGGGCTCCTCGAGGAATCAGGGCGAGCACCCCGCGTCCGACCAATCCGTCGTACAGTACTACCTCTGCGGAACTCAAGATCTCCCGGCCGCGGACCGTGAGGAGACCGGGGGCCCCCGGTCCGGCACCCACAAGGTACACGGGTCGCCGAGTCATCGTTTCGCCTTGCGTGCGACCGGGGTAGAGCCCCGAGCGTGCGAGGCGATCACTCTCCGTGCAACGGCCAGCGCTTCGTCGCTCCGGCCCGCTCGGAGCAGTCGCCCGATCTCGCGATGGCGCAACAACCGGTAGATCACGTCCCTTCGAGCTTCCGGGCTTCGGATGGTCGCCTGAATGGGCCGTCTCAATCGACCCATCAGCCGCACCCGCGCGACATCCATCGGTCGGATGGATCGTTCGATACGACGCCGAAGGAGTGCAGCCATGGCTGGGCTACGGCCAGCGGTGGAGACGGCCAGACGGATCGGACCGGCCGTTCCGACCGACGGTATGGTAAAATCCGAGAGCGACCGGGTGTCGTAGACGTGGACCAGAGCACCGATCGAATGGGCCGCCTGCACGATCGATCGGTTCTCCCCGAGATCCTCTAAGGTGGAGAAGACGATGGCAGGCCGCATCTTCCGAATGAGGCGAACGGGATCCCGAGCGGGGGATCCCGGCGCCGCTCTCCGACGCCGCCTCCCGGGACCGCTGCTTCGGGGAACCACACGGGCCAAGGCGACCCGAGCGCCCTCCCGAGCCAGCGCATCCCTCCGAGCACGCGCGAGCTTCCCATCCCCAATCACAAGGCCGATTCTATCGCGAACGATCAAATCGACCATCATGGCAACGTGCGAGGGAGCTCGGGCTCATCTTCTTATCGGCGGGGTTGGTCGCCTCTCGTGTCCTGCGATCCGAGTTTCTCCTCGCCTCTTCCCGCGTCGAGGGTCAAACCGTCTGCACAGAAGGCTTGTAAGCTACGAAGCGTGATTCTTGACCGGTGATCCGGTACTTCCGGATCGATGCGATGACCTCATTCACCCTACCTGGCGAGTTCGACGTGGCGGGAAGGAAGATCCAACTGGACGAGGATGGGTTCCTACAGAATCCGGATGCGTGGAGCGACGCGGTAGCCGTGTGGATGGCCGAGAACCTTCTCGGCCTGCACACCCTGACCGAGAACCACTGGAGATTGATCCGTTATCTCCGCCAGTACTGGGAGACCTACGGCGTCTGCCCCCCCATCAAGATGCTCACGAAGAACACCGCAATCTCGCTGGAGGCCCTCTACGAGCTGTTCCTCGATGGCCCAGCGCATGGGGCGTGTAAGGTTGCGGGGGCGCCCAAACCGACCGGTTGTGTCTAAGGGGGAGGAGTCCCACCCAATCCCGTCCGAATTCCATTATGCGGGAAACCTGCAATCGGCGGGCGAAATCACGTCCAATCCGGTTGACATAAGTAGGAATACCCGCCTTGTCGACTCAAGCGATGGACCTGGTCGATGGGAGTCAACGCTTGCGAAGAGCCCGCGGGTGATCCGTTACTCGAGAGGGGCCGTGCCATCCTGCGGAAGCTCGAGGACGGACCGTGGCCGAGCCACGTCACCGAACTGAGAAAGGGCCGGTATCCGATCGATGCGTACGCCAAGGGCCTAGGTCAAGGGTCCTCGCCGTGGTACGGCGGCTCGGCTCGCATTCCCTGCGTGCTCGTGGGGTTCATCGCGCGGCGCACGAAGGACGGAAAGCACACCGAGCTCCATTTTCGAGTCTACCACCCGTCCGGACAGATCTACCGGACCGATGACCTTCGGAAACTCCTCGACCTCGCCGACGAGTACGGGCTCGGGACCGTCGGAGCCATGGGGCAGACGGGCGATCTCATTCTGCCGATCCGGGCGGACTGCGCTAGCCAGGCGGTGGACGCGCTGAGGGACCTGGGCACGGACCTCGGTGGAACGGGCGACACCTTCCGGGACACGGCCGCCTGCGTGGGTCCTGCGCTGTGCGAGTATGCCCTCTTCGATTCCCTTGCCGTGCGGGACTTCTACTTCCAGTACCCCGACATCTACGCCAAGCTCTCGAGCCAATTCTTCCCGTTCAAGGTCAAGCTCAAAGTGAGCGCCTGCCCCATGGATTGTTCCATGGCCGCCCACCGCTCGGATTTCGGCTTCGTCGGATTCTGGGAAGGGGCGCCCGCGGTCGATCAGGCGGCGTTCCGTGCAAAGGTCGATCAAGGAGAAGTGAGCCCCGAGGAGGTCGTCCGTCGGTGCCCAGGAAGCGCGATCGGCTGGGACCCGGTCTCCCGTACGATCTCGTTCGACGGATCGAAGTGCCGGAAATCCATGAATTGCATCCGGAAAGCGTTCCCCGCAATCCGGGCCGGCCCGAACCGGAAGATCGCATTCACCATCGGAGGCAACTCGAAGGGCCGGTTCGGCCCCAAACTGTCGAAACCGGTGGCCGTCCTCGACGATCCCAATTCCGTGGGTCCGTTCATGACCCGACTCCTCGACTACTGGTCGGATCGCTCCCCGCACAAGGATCGGCTCGGAGACCTGCTGGTGGAAGAGGGCCTATCGAGCACCGTGGACCGGTTCAAGGATTCGCTACCCGTGACCCCTTCCGGGCATGCACCCGGGGGTTCGCGGATCGTCAATAGCTGCGTCCTGAGCGACTCGGAGCGAGGGGCGTACTCGACGTGGGCGGAGGCGATCGCCAAGGAGTACGACGGTTGAGTCGTCGATGAGCGCCCCAGTCCAACGCCTCAAGAAGACGCTGCCCGTTCCGTACACCAAGTACCTCCCCGACGCAATCTCCCGCAACGTAGGTCATTGGACCGAGCGGAAATTCCACGGAGCCGGCATCATCGAACACATCTCCGACACCGGTGACCACCTGTTCACGGTCAAGATCGGGGGGCCTCCGAACGCCCGGTTCAGCACGGCAACGTTGCGGAAGTTCGCCGAGATCACAGACTCGGAAGGGAGTCGGGCCCTTCGATTCACACGCTCGGGAAACGTTGAGCTCTTCGCGGAGAGCCTGGAGAGCGCCCTGCGCGTGAAGAAGGCGGTCGAGGAACTGGGGTACTTCGTCGGAGGGTGGGGTAACACCCTCTGGTCGATCCAGTCCTGCACGGCGTACCTCACGTGCACGACCGCGGTCGTGGACGCTCCCAGCCTCACGAAAGCCCTCTACGACCATCTGGTTCCGTACTTCACCGGAGCCGTCCCGCTTCCGTCCAAGCTGCGGATCAACGTCGCCGGCTGTCCCAGCAGTTGCGGCGGCTTGGCCGCGGACATCGTACTGTCGGGGCACTACGGGGCTGCACCCGATTTCGATCGGGAGAAGATCCGGCTATGCCTGCCCGCCCGTGCCGAGGTCCTCGACCGGGTGGTTCCCGAGGTACAGATGGTCTGCCCGGTCAACGCGATCCGCTCGTTCCCCAACGAAGACGGATCGGTGGGGATCGAGATCATCGCGGAACGGTGCATCGGATGCGGTCGATGCAAGGACGTCTGCGATCACGTCACCTGGAATCCCGAGAAGATCGGCGTGTCGGTCCTCGTGGGCGGCAAGAGCAGCAACACGGGCGTGGGTCCGACCCTCGCTCGCGTGCTCGTACCGTGGATCCCGGCGCACCCACCGGAGTACCGGGAGACCGTCGCCGTCGTCCGGAAGATCATCGATACCTGGCGAGCCGGGGCCGAGCCGGGAGAACGGATCGCCGACTGGATCCACCGGGTGGGCATGGAGACCGTCTTCCAACAGCTCCGAGTGCCCGTCGGTCGATGGAACCGGCCGGTGGAGCTGAGCACAGGGTACGGGGTCCGACAGTTCCTGCCTCGGTGACCCTATGGACGCACTCGTCCAGGTGGCGGTCTTCCTCGTCCTGCCGTACGTCGCCCTCGCAGCGTTTGTGGGAGGGTGCATCTACCGCCTCGTTTCGTGGCTCTCAGCCCGACGGGTTACCGGCCTCCGCTCGGTGGCGATCGTACCGAACACGTTCGGGTACGGGCGGGTCCTGTGGGACCTCGTCAAGCGGGTCTTCGCATTCTACACGCTTCGGAACATGGAGGGCGACCGGACCCTCGTGGTCGGGAGCGTCCTCTTCCATTACGGCATCTCGATCGTTCTCCTCGCACACCTTGGCCTCGTCGTTCCCCTTCCCATCTCTCCGGGGCTTCATGATTGGTTGGGCCTCTACGTCGGCGGCGCGGCGGGCCTCGTCGCCCTGGCGGGGATCCTCATCCTGATCGTTCGGAGGATACGCCTTCCCCGGATGCGGGAACTCAGCACGTTG
>JBEKEW010000028.1:0-11818 GCA_050013635.1 Thermoplasmata archaeon
GGCGCTGCGTTCGAGGATCCGCGGTTACGGGTACGAGCTGTACGTCAAGACCACGATGGCCGACACCGCGGAGAATCGGATGAAGCTCGTCCGGTTCGTCGCCCAGGAGGTCGTCAAGGACAAGAAGATCCCCCACTTCGACATGCCCGCGGTCATCGAAGTGATCCGAGAGGCTCAGCGCCGCTCGGGTCGTTCCGGGCAGCTCACGATGCGGTTGCGCGAGCTCGGCGGGCTCGTCCGCGTCGCGGGCGATGTCGCGAACGCCGAAGGCGCCCCCATCGTCCGCGCCGAACACGTGGTCCGCGCGAAGCGCTCCAGCCGCTCGCTCGAGCAGCAGATCGCCGACCGCTACATCGAGCGTCGCAAGGAGTACCGCATGTTCTCCGTGAGCGGGGCGGCCGTCGGGATCGTCAACGGGCTCGCCGCGATCAGCGCCCAGACCGGGATGTCCGAGTTCTCCGGCATCGTGCTCCCGATCGTCGCGGAGGTGACGCCCGCCCAAACGCGGGACGGCGGCGTGGTCGTGGCGACGGGGAAGCTCGGGGACATCGCGAAGGAGGCCGTCCAGAACGTCAGCGCGCTCATCAAGAAGTACACCGGCGCCGACATCTCGCGCTACGATATCCACATCCAGTTCGTCGGGACCTCGGACGGGGTCGAGGGCGACTCGGCGTCCGTATCGATCGCCACCGCGGTGATCAGCGCGCTCGAAGGGGTCCCCGTGGACCAATCGTTGGCGATGACCGGCTCGCTGAGCGTCCGCGGGACCGTGCTGCCCGTCGGCGGGGTCACCGCGAAGGTCGAAGCCGCCGCCGATTCCGGGATCAAGCGGGTCCTGGTCCCCGAGGACAACATCGACGACCTCGTGCTCGAGTCGCGCTACCGCGGCATGATCGAAGTGATCCCGGTTCGAACCCTGCGCGACGTGCTGAAGTACGCGCTTGTCGGCCAGACCGCCCAGAAGGAGTCCCTCCTCGAGCGGCTCGCCGCGATGGTCCACGCGACCAGCCGCACGTCGGGCGACGGTCCCACGCGCCCGTCGGTAAACACGTGAGAGCCCAACCCCATCCGATCCCGCGGCACCCGGTACCTCTGGCGCGCACCCCCGCGAGCCCCGTCGATCCCGAAGACGAAGCCGAGGTGCCGTTCGTCGACCGGCCGTGCTATGAGTTCAACAGCCGGCTGCGACTGACGATGAACGACCGTCGGTGCGAGCACTGTGCGCACTACCTCACCGCGCGGTGCCCGCACATCGAAGAGTTCCTCGACAACGTGGAAGAGCTCAGTCCGGAGTGAGCACGTGGCGCGCGGGCTGTACGTCGGACGGTTCCAGCCGTTCCACCGCGGCCACCTCGAGACGGTCCGGGGGATCCGTTCCGACGAGCCCGGGGAGGACCTGATCATCGGAGTCGGCAGCGCCCAGGACTCCTACCAGTGGAGGAATCCGTTCACCGCGGGAGAGCGGATCGAGATGATCGGCCGGGCGCTCGACGAGGCTCGTATCGGGGGCTGCCTTCTGGTCCCGATCGTGGACATCCATCGGCACGCCGAATGGGTGGCGTATCTCGAGGGGCTGCTGCCGACGTTCGACCGGGTCTACACCAACAATCCGCTCACCCGGCTCCTCTTCGAGCAGGGCGGCTACACCGTGGCGGATACCCCGATGATCCAGCGCGATCGGCTCGAGGGCGCCCGGATCCGCGCCCGGCTCGCCGAGGGACAGGACGTGGGCGACGATCTCCCTCCCGCGGTCGCCCGCTACCTCGCCCAGCTCGATGCACCCGCCCGCCTCGCGCTCCTGCGCGCGGAGCTGGACCCCACGACCGGGGCGCGATGAGCGACGAAGCCCGCCGCGCGCCGCCTCGGCGGATCTTCGACCCGTTGCCGGAGTGGGTCGGGCCGAACACGCGGCTCGTCCACGGCGCGCGTCGGCCCGAACTCAACGCGGGCGCCGTCGTCCCTCCGATCTACCAGACCAGCACCTTCCATTACCCCGCACCGTACTCGGAATCCACCGACCGTGGGTCGGTCTACCTCTATACGCGGAACCTGAACCCGAGCCACGAGGGACCGGCGGAGACGCTCCGTCAGCTCGAGGGGGGAGGCGCCGCGCGGCTCTACGGTTCCGGAATGGGAGCGATCACCACCACCCTCCTGTCGCTCCTTAATCCCGGCGAGGAGGTCGTCGCCCTCGAGGGTCTGTACGGGGGTTCGCTCGGGATCCTCCGCGGCCTATTCCCGAAGTACGGGATCAAGGTCCGATGGGTGTCGGAGGAGGCGGCCCGTGACCCGGAACGAGCGATCGGTCGGACGGCCCGCGTCGTCTTCATCGAGTCCCCGACCAACCCGCTCCTGACGGTCCACGACGTGCAACGCTGGGCGGAGGCAGCGCATCGTGCCGACGCCCTCCTCCTCGTCGACAACACCTTCGCGACGCCGATCAACCAGCGGCCACTTTCCCTCGGTGCCGATCTCGTGGTCCACTCCGCCACGAAGTACCTCGGCGGACATTCCGACCTCATCGCCGGGGCGCTCGTCGGCCCGAAGGATCTCCTCGAGTCGATCGACCCGAGCGGCGACGTCGGAAGCTCGCTCGACCCGTTCGCCGCGTTCCTCCTGGAGCGGAGCCTGAAGACCCTCGGACTGCGGATGGCGCGGCATAACGAGAACGGGCGGCGGGTCGCCGAGGCCCTCGCGGGTCACCCTCGACTGCGTCGGGTCCACTATCCGGGCCGGGCCAGCCCCGAGCAGGAAGAGATCGCCCGACGTCAGATGCGCGGGAGATCGGGCGTCGTCGCGCTCTCCCTCGCCGGCGGCGCCCCCGCGGTCGCGAAGCTCCTCGCTCGCTTGCGCTTCGTCCACGTGGCCGCCAGCCTGGGGGGAGTGGAGAGCCTCGCGAGCGTCCCGCGCGACACCTCGCACCGCCACCTCTCGGACGCGGAACTGGCGGCCCGAGGGATCGACGACGGGCTGGTCCGCCTCAGCCTCGGGATCGAGGACACGGAGGACCTCGTGCGCGACCTCACCGAGGCCCTCGATGATGGGCGATGAACCCGATCGTTCGTGCGGGCCGGCCCGGCTCCGGGCCGGGGTGGGATGGGCCCTCCCGGACGCGGCCGTAGCCCGTGCCATCGCATCGATGGCCGCTCCCACGGCACGCGCGACCATCAGCATTATAGTCCGAGCCCTTTCCTCGCGAGGTGGGTGCCACCGTAGCTCAGTTTGGCAGAGCGGCTGATTCGTAATCAGCAGGTCGAGGGTTCAAGTCCCTCCGGTGGCTGACGACCCGTCCCCTTCCAGCAGCTTTACGTGCCTCCGTCCTTCCTCGGGGGCGGAGGAGGCTCGCATTGGAGCTCAACCAATTGCTGCTCCTGGTCGGCATATCGATCGGGATCGTCGTCATCATCGTCATCGTATCCGAGCTGCTCCTTCGGGTCGTCTGCTCGGTCGTCCGGCGGAGCGGCGGCACGCCCTCGAACCTACGGACGATCACGGAGGTGGTCCGCATCGTCTACGTGCTGATCGCGGCGATCGCGGTCGCGTCGTACACCGGGGTCGCCAACAGCCTGACCGTCCTAACGCTGAGCGGGATCGCGGGATTGATGGTCTCGCTCGCGATCCAACCGACGCTGACCAACATGATCTCGGGATACTACATGATGCGAGAGGGCGTCATCCGTGTCGGCGACGCGGTGGTCTACGGCGCGATCAAGGGCACCGTGATCCGGGTCGCGCTCCGCAACACCTGGATCCTCACGGAGAAGGGCGATGTCGCGATCGTCGGGAACAGCACCCTCTTCAACGGCCCGCTCATCAACACCACACGGTCGGCGAGCTTCGCCGAAAAGTTCCGGCCCTGAGGCGACGCCACCCCGGGGCGGGCGGCCCCGACCGACGCGCCGTTCGGGGATTCCACCGAAACTGCGGGCCGCGTCCTCCTCCCGGGGGAACGTGGCTGGAATCCCCCCGGAGGCAGGGTCCCCGTCCCGGCCGTTCGCGGGTTCCTCCGTCACCGGGGAGACAGGCATATTACGATTTGAAAGACCTTATTAACGTCGGCGCGTGGAAGGCCGCGCTGGGTGACGCGTGAGCGCGCAGGGGTCCCCCATCGGCACTCGGGCGGAGATCCCCCCGCCGCTTCCGCCGGGTCCGAGAGAGCGCTCGATGCCCGCGCGGCGGCCCGTGGTGACGGCCTTGGATCGCGGCGAGAAGGCGTTCATCGGGCTCTTGTATACGGCGATCATCGTCACTACGATCGTCGCGTTCCTCGCCCTGATCGCGATCTCGGCGAAGTACCAAGGATCGATCACCGCCTCCGCGACCACCGGCTCTTCGCTCTTCGCGCTCGGGGTCCTCTCCTACTTGTTCGGGCTTCGCCATGGGGTCGACGCCGACCATATCGCCGCGATCGACAACACGACCCGCAAGCTGCTCAACGAAGGGAAGCGACCTCTCACCGTGGGCACGTGGTTCTCGCTCGGTCACTCGACCATCGTCGTCGGGATGATCGTGGCGATCGTCTTCTTCACGAGCGCGGCCGTCGGCGCGCTGCCGGCGCTGCAGGGCATTGGATCGATCCTGGGGACGTTGATCTCCGGTGCGTTCCTCTGGATCATCGGGATCATCAACGTCATCATCGCCGTCGAGATCTATCGCGTCTACCGCGCGATGCGCTCGGGGCGGTACAACGAGCAGTCGCTCGAGGAACAACTGAACCAGCGCGGGTTCATGAACCGCGTGTTCGGGAAGTTCTTCAAGATCGTCCAAACCCCTCGGCAGATCTACCCCATCGGAGTGCTCTTCGGGCTCGGATTCGACACGGCGAGCGAGATCGCCGTCATCGCCCTTTCGGTCACGCTAGGGGTCTCGGGAGCCGTGCCGCTCTACGTGGTCCTCGTCTACCCGCTCCTGTTCATGGTCGGGATGGTCCTCGTCGACACATCCGATGGCATCGCCATGCGCTTTGCCTACGGCTGGGCATTCCTCCGGCCGGTGCGTAAGGTGTACTACAACCTCACGGTGACGATCACCTCGATCCTGATCGCCTTCGTGATTGGATCGGTCGAGCTCCTGCAGGTCCTCTCCCAAGAGCTCAACCTGACCGGACCGATCTGGGATGGCCTCAAGGGTCTCGATTTTGAGACGGTCGGCTACCTCATCATCGGCGTCCTGCTGGCTACGTGGGGGATCGCCTACGCGTACTACCGATACAAACGCCTCGACCAGATGGTGGTCGGACCGGATCCTTCATCGGCCCCGCCTCCCGGGCACCAAGAGTTCGAGATGGGGTGACGCGCGACCGCGGTCCTCATCCCCGCCGGGAGGCGGAGACCCCTCCAGGGGCCTGCCCGCGAGAGGTGACCGGGTCGGCGGGTCCTCCCGGACCCATCCTCGGATCTCCCCCTGCCGGTAGAACAGCACGAGGACCCGACCGTCGAGGCGATCTCGAAGACCCTCCGACGGGCCCGCCCCGCCGACCCGGGAGCGGAGCGAGCCGAGGATCTCTCGCCCGAGCCAACCTAAAGCCCCGCGGTGCCGTCGAGCGTTCCCGATGCCCTCTCCACGAAGCTCCCCGGTCGTTCGGTTGAGTGCCTCGCTGGAGCCGGAGCTGTTGAGCCTATTGGACCGGTGGGTGCAGGAACGCAACTCGCCGAGCCGATCCGATGCGATCCGCGCGCTCATCCGCAAGGAGCTGACCGAGGAGAAGCTCGGAGATCCCGAGGCGGATGCGGTCGCGTGCGTCACCCTGCTCTACCGGCACGACGCACCGAACGTGCTCCGTCGCCTGACCGCCGAGGAGCACCGGTGGGGCGAGCACATCCGCTTCTCCGGCCATGTGCATCTACGCGGCGGCTCGTGCATGGAGATCCTCGCGTTGGTAGGCAAGCGACGGGAAGTGATCCAGGCGGCCGAAGACCTTCGAGGGGTCAAAGGAGTCGCCTTCGGGGACTACTCCGTCAGCAGCCCGTCGATCATCGGCGGACGGACCGGCCATCAGCACCCGCACCGTTCGGGTTCGACCCGCCGCTCGTAGGACCGGCGGGGTGACGTGACTACGCGCAGGTAACCGCGAGACTATCCCCTTCCCGGGGCCTTTCCATCCGATGCCCGGATGGGAGGAGGAGCCGCATCGAGGATCCCGCGTCGATGATCGGGTCCTTGAGGTGCTCTCCGAACGCGCCGGTCGGATCGCGTTCAACGGCCTTCGCCGTGCGTTGGGGGTCCACCCGGAATCGTTGACCCGCGCGCTTCGCCGGCTGGAGCGGGAGGGAACCGTCACCCGAACCGAGGGAGGGTATGCATTGAAGGAACCGATCCCCCGCAGTCCCCAGGGGACGACGGCACGCCATCGGACCGTTGCTTCCGTCCAGCTCCCCGCGGGTGCTCAGGCCGACGATATCCTGGGGCGGCTGGCGGGGCGCTGGTTCGGCAGCCTGCGCTGGGTGGGGATCCATGAGCACCCGGGCGACCCATGGCTCGTATGGTCCACCGAGGACGGTCGTGCCCACGTCATGCTCGCAATCCATCACGGGTCGCTGCAAGTCATGTCCGACATGCCGGTGGGCCGGGCCGGTGTGGAGGACGGTGCGGCGTACGAACTCCTGGCCCGCGCCGTCGATCGGATCCGGGCGATCCCGCGAAGCACCGGCGCATCGATTCTCACGTTCCGGTCGGGCTTCCCGGCGCCCTCGGGTTACGCCAACTGAGCCGAGCTTGCGTGACTGGGTTTCCGCGCGTCCGCTCAATATCCTCCACCGTGCCCTAGACATTCCCGATCGCCGAGCGCGATCGGAAGGAAACACGATGGGAGAATGGAACGACGAATGTGGCCGGGGACCGACCCAAGGACCGTGGGCGTGGAGCGCCTACCGGGCGTACAACGAGCTGTTGCGAGAGAAGATCAAGAAGCAGTTCGAGGCCCAAGAAGGGCCGTGGATGGATCAGCTAGCGAAGCTCTTGGTCGAGCTCGTCAACGCCCGCTGGGAAGGCGGACGGAAAGGCGAGAAGGACGAGGCCGAGATCGTCGCCAAGCTGGACCGGCTCCTCGCGGAGTGATCGAGGTGCCGTTCCCCACGCCCAGCGGCCCGGGTCCGTGGCCGTCTCCCCCGGTGCCGTTTCCCGGGCCGGGGTAGGCCACGACGCGATGATCTTCTCGGCGGGGCCCGAGGCGCTCCGGGTCCACCGAGACGGGAGCGGCCCCCCGTCCGCGGAGATTGACAGGCGAAGAAACGGTTCGCCCAGGGTCGCTTCGCTCCCGGCCTCCCGAAGCCGGGCCGAAGGGCGGGTCGGACCCTCCTCCGGCCTCCC
Organism: Thermoplasmata archaeon; assembly: GCA_050013635.1. Taxonomy (GTDB): domain Archaea; phylum Thermoplasmatota; class Thermoplasmata; order Lutacidiplasmatales; family UBA184; genus Lutacidiplasma. Next base: position 7,309 of record JBEKEW010000028.1, read on the forward strand.
TCGCGGATGCGTCGCTCCTTCGTGGTGCGTCGCCCTATCCGCTGACCGTGGCCTGGACGATCCGTACCGGGGCTTTCGGTCGGTCGTTCGAATCCCGGGGGACCGCGGCGATCTTCTCCACGACCGGATGACCGGAGCGGAGGCGGCCGAAGACGGCATGCTTGTTGTCCAGCCACGGAGCGGGGCCTAGCGTGATGAAGAACTGACTGCCGCCCGTGTTCGGTCCGGCGTTGGCCATTGACAGGACACCGGGACCGTCGTGGCGAAGCTCCCGGTGGAACTCGTCCGGGATCGTGTATCCGGGTCCGCCGGTGCCGTCGCCCTTCGGACATCCTCCCTGGATCATGAATCCGGGGATCACCCGGTGGAACGACAGCCCATCGTAGTACCCCTTCTTGACCAGACCGATGAAGTTCTCGGCCGTCTTGGGCACCTTGTCGCGGAAGACCTCGATGCGGATGTCTCCCAGCGTCGTCTGAAACAGGACCGTTGGATTCGCCATCGTTCGAACCTCCCCGTGAGGGATGGAGGCCGCAGCACCGGCTCCTACATCAAGATGGCCGACCCCGCCTAGTAGAAGTGTTCGTGGACCAGGAGCAGATAGATCAGGATCACCAAGGTCACGATCGCCGGGATCGTGAAGACGGCCGAGGCGACCACGCTCGCCGTGACGTTCGCGCGGCTGTTGTAGATGGGGCGACCGACGTCCCACAGGAACGCGACGATCATCACGAGGAGCGCGATCACGTACGCCCATAGCGCCTGGTCCCAGAGGCCGAAAGCAACCGCGAGCAGGATCAGGCCGAGGATGATCGTGATCAGGCCCGCGAGCAGGGTGTGGCCAAACCAGTCACCGAACTGGCCGGAGGAGATCGTGCTGAACAGACCCGCCACGACGACGACACACCCTCCGATGAGAATGAAGGCCCCGATGATGCCGACCAGGACGGCGATGATGGCGACACCGAGGGGGAGCCCCGGGGTTCCGTATCGGTCCGTCATCTCGGGAAGGTACATGCCGACCTTCCCTACTTAATCCATCGCCTGGGGGGGATGCCACTCCGTCCTTATGTGGCCCGTCCGCCGTCGCGGAGCGCACGGCGATCGCGCCCCGGAAGCGCAGGTGACAGATGGAGGATCTCGGCTTGCCCCGCGGAGTCGCCGTCCCCGACACTCAAGAGATCCGGGTCCACTTCGACGGCGCCTGCCAGCCCCCTCGGGGCGGGGGGGTCTCCACGTACGGGTTTGTTGCGGAGGGCGCGGGGATCTTCCACGAGGAGCGCGGGCTCGCCGTGCCTCCGTTCTCCGAACATGCCACCAACAACGTCGGCGAGTACGTGGGGGCGATCCGCGCGCTCGAGTGGCTGAAGTCCCACGGGTTCCGGGGCCGGGTCCTCCTCCTGGGCGATAGCCAGCTCGTGATCCGTCAGTTCACGGGGGAGTACGAGGTCCGCAAGGAGCACCTGAAGGAGTATCATCGCTGGCTGCGGACGCTCGCGAAGGGGTTCTCCGACGTGCGGTTCGAATGGGTTCCCCGGGAGCAGAACGCACGCGCCGACGAGCTGTCGAAGCTAGCCCTCGCGGACCATGCCGCCCAGGCCCGTCAGCTCCGAAAGGGCCGCGACGGCCCCGCCGGCGCTCCTCCCCCGGATCCCAGCCGGAGGGAGGCTGATCAAAGGTACCGGACCGTGTAGATGAGGGTCCGCCCTTCCGCGGCGGCCTGGGCGCGCGCCGCGTCCAAACAGGTGGCGACCGTCGCCGCGGCCTCGGGGGTCAGGTGCCGATGCCCGCGCGGGGGGGGCCAGGAGCGGATCTGAACCGGTCGCTCCTCTTCCCGCAACGTCCCCCGTGGTGGAGGCCGGTTCACCGAAACGATCGAGGTCGGCATCGGTCGTGCAGCATCGACCTCCGTCGGCTTGATAAGCTCGAAGTTCGACCGGAACCGGCGCGAGGCTACGGGGCGGGTCCCGTGGCCGAGGGGGGCGGAGATGCTTGATACGCCCCGGAGGGTCGGGGCGCAGCGATGTGGGACGAGCCGAGCGCACGCGACGCCCGCGCGTTCTTCGACCGAGTCGAGTCCAGGCTCCTCGACCTCGCGGTCGAATCCTCCCGGGCCGACTGGGTCTTCAACACGTTCATCACTCCGGACACCGAGGAGCTCGCCTCGAAGGCGAGCACCCGGCTGATCGCCGCGACCGTGGAGAGCGCGAAGGAGGGGAACCGATTCCGGGAGACCCCGCTGCCGAAGGATCTCGCCCGGAAGGGCAAGCTGCTCCGTCTCTCCCTCCCGCTGGTCGCCCCGTCGAACGCGGCCGAGGCCGACGAGCTCGTCCGGCGAGTCGCCGGCATGCAGAGCACCTACGCCAAGGGCCGGTACACACCGGTCGGCCGAACGGAGCCGATCGACCTCCAAGGACTTTCGCGGATCCTCGGGGAAAGTCGGGACCCGGTCGAGCTCGAGGACGTATGGACCGGCTGGCACGAGATCGCACGGCCGATGCGCCCGGAGTTCACGCGCTACGTGGAGCTCGCGAACCGGGGAGCGCGCGAGCTCGACTTCGCCGACACCGGGGCGATGTGGCGCTCCAAGTACGACATGGACCCCGACGCGTTCGCCCGCGAGGCGGACCGCCTGTGGGCCCAGGTGCGTCCGCTCTACCTCTCCCTGCACGCCTACGTACGCCGACGCCTGGTCGAGCGGTATGGCCCGCACGTGGTCCCGGAGAAAGGACCGATCCCGGCGCACCTCCTCGGCAACATGTGGGCCCAGTCGTGGGAGAATCTGTACCCGATGGTCGCTCCGGCGGGAGCCGAACCTCCGTACGACCTCACGAAGATCCTCGTCGCGCGCCGCACGACCCCGCTCGACATGGTCCGCTACGCGGAGCGGTTCTTCGTCTCGCTGGGCCTGGACCCGCTGCCCGCTACGTTCTGGGAGCGCTCGATGTTCGTCCGACCCCGCGACCGGGAGGTCGTCTGCCACGCGAGCGCGTGGGATCTGGACGCGGTAGAAGACCTGCGCATCAAGATGTGCATCGAGATCACCGAGGAGGACTTCCAGACGATCCATCACGAGCTCGGCCACAACTACTACCAGCGCGCCTACGCGAGGCAGCCGTTCCTGTTCCGGGAGAGCGCCCACGACGGCTTCCATGAGGCCGTCGGAGACACCATCGGACTCTCCGTCACTCCGGAGTACCTGGTCCAGATCGGTCTGTTGGACCGAGCCCCGCCCGCCGAGGGGGATATCGGGCGGTTGCTCCATACGGCGCTGCAGAAGATCGCGTTCCTCCCGTTCGGGCTCCTGATCGACCGCTGGCGCTGGGCGGTCTTCTCCGGCGAGTACGGCCCGGATTCCTACAACCGCACCTGGTGGGAACTTCGCGAGCGCTACCAAGGGATCCGCCCCCCGACCGTTCGAGGAGAGGAGGCGTTCGACCCGGGCGCGAAGTTCCACGTCCCGGCGAACGTCCCGTACATGCGGTACTTCCTCGCGCACCTGCTCCAGTTCCAGTTCCACCGGGCGCTCGCGCGGGAGATCGGGTGGACCGGGCCGCTCCATCGCTGTTCGATCTACGGGCAACGTCGAGCGGGGGCTCGTCTCCAGGCGATGCTCGAACTGGGCTCGAGCTGCGAATGGAGCGAGGCGCTCGAGGTCCTCTGTGGGGATCGCCGCATGGAAGCGGCCGGCCTCGTAGAGTACTTCGCCCCGCTCCAGCGCTGGTTGGACGAGCAGAACCGCGGCACCCCGATCGGGTGGTAGGGTACCGGGTCGGTACGCACGCAGGATATACCCCGCGCCCCGTCCGGCGGGTCGTGGTGAACCCGGGAGACCGACGAGCAGGCCCACCGCTTCGGAGGAGGGAATGGTCGCGGGTCTGAGCGACCTGACCGCGGCGACGTTGCCCCTCGCGGGCGTGGCCGTCGCGATGGTGGCTCTCGATCTCTACGTACTCGATCGACTGCTCCGCGAGCGCCCGCGGCCCCCCGTGTCAACGTTCGTCCTGGGGGGCGGCGTCCTCGTCGCACAGCTGGTGTTGTGGGCCGGCGTCGGCTACTATCTCTTCGTTCCCACCGTGGGGGGGTTCGTCCTGTTCGCCATCGCGGCACAGTTCATGATGGCCCCGATCGGGATCTGGTTCGTCTCGCTGATCCTCCAACAGTCGCGCCGGGCCATCGTCCCCGGGAGCCTCCCCGTCGCCCTCGCGCTCGGGCTGCTGCTGTTCGGGAACGAGTATCTCATGAGCATCGCCTTCCTCCCCGTGGCCCCTCCGGCCTTCGCCGGTACCGTATGGTTCACGGGCAACCCCATCGAGTTCCTCGCCGCTCCCCTCGTTACCCTCTGGTACTGCTGGCCGATGGCAGTGACGATGGCCACGCTCCTCCTGTGGACCCGCCTTCCGACGTTCGACGCGTCCGCTCTGGGAGCCTTGACCGCCACCGCATTCGTCGCGCCTTGGATCGCCGAGGAGCCGCTCACCGGCGCGATCGCGATGACGCTCCTGATGAC
>JBEKEW010000029.1:0-11813 GCA_050013635.1 Thermoplasmata archaeon
TGGGAACCGCGTACATCGGCTGGGGCACCGCCTACCCCGACTTCCCCGGGATCTTCATCCTCGCCGGAGCGGGGTCGGGGGCGCTCGGGCTCGACACGTTCTCGTCCCTCACGATCATCGTCCCCGTTGTTGCAGCGTTGACGGTGTTCCCGTTGTTCCTGCTGTTCCGGCGGCTCTACGCGAACGACTCCATCGCACTCCTGGGGGCCGCGTTCGCCTCGGTCGCGATGCCCCGCATGTTCTCGATGGCCCACCCCGCCCCGCTCGCGCTCGGGGATTTCCTTTGTGTCGCGGCGATCTGGATGTTCGTCGAGACCCGCCGGGATACGCGCTGGTTCCTCCCGCTCGCGCTGACGAGCGGGGCGCTGATCGTGACCCATCACCTCTCTTCGTTCATGTTCGTCCTGAGCGTGCTCGGAGGCCTCCTCCTCCTCGAGCTCTGGCGACCGGGCCTGTGGAGCCGGCGCTTTCCGACTCGGGAACTCGGGTTCATGGCGGGGTTCATCACGGCGACGCTCGCCTACTGGTTCTACGGGACCTCCTCGTTCATTTCGACGGTCGTCGGTCCCGGACTCGGGGGGAACCGGCTGGTCGGCTTCGGGGCCCTCGAGGGGGCCGGACTGCTCGGTGTCCTCGTCGTCGGGATCCTGATCCGCTGGCGCCGGGGAGGGTTCACGCCCCGCAAGACGTGGGTGCGGATGCCGAGCGATCGCAGCCTCGTCCGGGACTTCGCCATCCTCACCGTGTTGATCTTCGGCGGCATCGCGATCGTCCTGTTCATCCCGATCCCCGGAACGAGCCAGCTGACCAGCCCGATGGCGATCCTGTGGTTCGCCCCGGTCCTCGGGATGGGCATCCTTACGGCCGGCAGCCGGCGGGCCCCATCGGTCTCCCGGCTGGGCCCGTTCTCCCTGACGCTGGCGGGAGCGCTGGGAATCGGTGCCGCGGTCACGCTGGCGGCCACGTACCTCCTCACCTCCACGCCGGGCTTCGTCGAAGCGATCCCGGCCTCGCGCTACGTCGAGTACCTGTTCATTCCGATCGGTCTGATGGCAGCGATCGGCGTCGGCGGGCTCGTCGCGCGTGCCGGCGACCGGAGGGGCCGGCGGGCCTTGGTAGCTGCCTCCATCGGGGTCATCCTGCTCGTGGCGGCGAACGCAGCGATCGTCTATCCACCTCAGGCGGACTTCGGTGGGTTCCAAGAGGGGTACACCCCGGGCGACGCCGCACTGTGGCAATGGGCCTCGATCGGCATCCCGAGCAACCAGGTCGTGGCGACCGACCATCCGCTCAGCTCGGCCGTCTTCGGCTTTGACGGGAATCGGGCGACGTGGGGTTCGACCCCGGCCCTCTTCACGGGCTCGAGCTGGAATGCGGCCGCGGCCGAGTTACGGAACTCGGACGCACCGCACAGCCCGCACCCGATCGACATCGTGATCGTGGACTCGGTGATGTACGGAGGCGTGGCGCTCGACCCATCGGCCGCGGCGCTCCCCCTCAGCGCGGCGGCGATCGCCTGGTTCGAGCACTCCCCGTTCCTGGTTCTCTACGAGAGCGGGCAGGACGTGACGTACCTCGTCGATGCCCACTATCTGTGAGCCCCGAAGCGGTCCAACGATCCGTCCCGTGACCACAGTACGATCGGGACCGAGCTGCGCGCGGCGAGCGCATGGAGCGCGCCTCGGGCGAAGGCGAGCTTCTTGATCTTGTGCTCGCGCTCGCGAGGGGCCACTTCTTCGATCCGGTCGAAGTCGAATCCCCACAGGAGGATCCGTTCGGCGCCCACGTGCTCGGCCAAGTAGACGGCGCGGTCCCCGTCCGTGAACCCGCCCACGTCGATCAGGTCGGGCGTGGGCGGTCCGGCCCAGGAACCGGCCAGCTCTCCGGGAAACTGCGGGACCCACCGTTCGAGCGCCTCGATGTTATCTCCGTGGGCGTGGACCACGGCGAGCGCGCCCCGGCTGTTCGCGGATATCTCCGAGGGGACGGGCCCATCGAGGTCGGTAACGATGATCGCGGGGACGAGTCCCGCTCCCATGCACGAGGCCGTGGCCCCGTCGGCCGCGAGGAGGACGGGGGTCTTCGGGCGCGGAGGCAGGCGCCAGATGGGCGGAGGGCCGGCTCCCGGAGCGAGGCCGACCACGATGGCGTCCCGTCCGTGCAGTCGCTGCCCGATCCGGCCGAGGGGGTCGACCCGCGCGCTCGGCGGGAGAAGCCGCCGTAACGTTTGCGCCGACCGGACCTCCCGGTCGAACGGAAACCCGAACGCGGCACGGATTCGGGTGTATTCCGGGGCCCACTCGGCGTACTCCACGGCCTGCCGCCGGGAGAGGAGCCATTGATTTATAAGACGGGCCATGCTCCCACCCTCGAGGAACAGCCGACATGCGCCCGCTCGCTCAGGAGATCCTATCCCACATGCCGCCCGACGCCTCCGGCGTAACCCCGCCGGAGGGGCATGACGACGCCGAACTCGAAGCCGTGCTCGCCACGCTGAAGACGACCATCAAGGTCATCGGCTGCGGCGGCGGGGGCTGCAACACCATCAATCGTCTCACCGAGCAAGGGCTCACCGGGACCGTGACCATCGCCTGCAACACCGACGCCCAGCACCTGCTCACGGTGCACGCCGACCGGAAGATCCTGCTGGGCCGGCGCCTCACCCGCGGCCTTGGGGCGGGAGCGCTTCCCGACGTCGGCGAGCGCGCCGCTCAGGAAGCGTCGGACGACCTCAAGGGGGTCCTCGCGAACTCCGACATGGTGTTCATCACCCTCGGGCTCGGGGGTGGGACCGGTACGGGATCGGCCCCAATCGTCGCCGAGATCGCGAAAGCGTCCGGCAGCGATCCTCTCACGATCGCGGTCGCGACCCTTCCCTTCACGTCGGAAGGGCTGATGCGGACGGAGTACGCGGTCGCCGGCCTCGAGCGCCTTTCCTCGGTCGTGGATACCGTCATCACCATCCCCAACGACCGCCTCCTCGAGCTCGTGCCGCGGCTGCCGGTCCAGACCGCGTTCAAGGTCGCCGACTCCGTCCTCGCGAGCGCGATCCGCGGGATCACCGAGGTCATCACGCGCCCCGGGCTCGTCAACCTCGATTTCAACGACCTCCGAACGATCCTCCGAGGGGGCGGCGTCGCCCTGATCGGGATGGGCGAGTCGGAGAGCGACAACCGCGCCGAGGACGCGGTGATGGAAGCGATCAACTCCCCCCTTCTCCGGGTCGACATCGCGGGAGCGACCGGGGCGCTCATCAACGTCACGGGCGGTCCGGACATGACGGTCAGCGAGGCGCAGAAGGCGAGCGAGGTCGTCCAGCGGACGATCAGCCCGAACGCCCGGATCATCTGGGGAGCGAACATCGATCCCACGATGCAGGCCACGATCCGCGTCATGCTCGTGGTCACCGGCGTTAAATCCCCCCAGATTCTCGGGGCATCGTCCGCGGGATCTCGTGCCCAGCGCGAGCACGAGCACGAGATCGAAACGGTACGGTAGGAACCCCGCATGACATTCCTCGACCGGGCCCGGCGGGCCCAGAACGATTTCGACGGCCGTCTGCACCACGTCGGTCACGGCAAGTACGGCCGCATCCTGCGGATGGCGCGTAAGCCGACGCGCGAGGAGTACACCCGCGTCCTCACGATCACGTTCATCGGGGCGGCGATCATCGGCCTCACGGGATTCGGGATCTACATCTTCTTCACCCAGGCCGCCCCGTGGATCTGGTCGACCTACTTCGCGACGCTGTAGGTCCGGTGCGGCGCTAGAAGGGAGGATTCGGTTGTCAGGGAACCCCACGGACGAAGGCATCGGTCTCCTCGGCGGGCCGTCGACGGCGAGCCCGGAGAAGGCCCCACCCTCGCCCGCCGCGCGCGGTCCGACGCTCCCCGGTCCCCCGGTCGCCCCGGTCCGTCCTTCCGAACCGTCCCAGCTCAGCCTCAAGGCGGCCGACGACACCGTTCGAGAGGTCACCGCGGGAACGATCACGACGCTCAGTGCCGTCCTCGCCCACCAGCGCGGGGCCGCCGGCCAGGTGGAGCTCACGATCGAGGTCGGATACACGTCCACCTATCCCGGGGAAGGGGCCGAATGGCCGGTCCGCTGGGCCCCTCCGGGAAAGCGATCCTCGGTGGAGCTGTTCGCCCGCAAACAGTCGGTGATGCTCCCGATGGAGGAGAGCTCGCTCGTCCCCCTCTCCTTCGAGATCACGGCGCCGGTCGGGGTACGGTACGGGGACCGGGTCGAGATCCGGCTCCTGGCGAAGGCCCCGGACGGGGGCAACCCGGCACGACTCACGCTCGCCTGCGTCGCCCGTCAGGCGGTCCTCGCGATCAAGAGCTCGCGCGGCTACGAGCGCGAGGTCGCCGACACCCTGCTCGCCCGGACGGAGGAGAAGAACGACGTCATCTTCGCCCTCCTCGTCCCGGCCGCCCTCCGCGGCTACGTCTTCGCCGAGGGGATGAGCTTCGAAGGGGTCCACGAGATGCTCAAGGGGATCCGCAAGGCCCGCGGCCTCGTCGCGGGGGAGACGACCCTCAAAGAGGTGGAGCCGCTCCTCGTCCCGAAGATCACGGTCGAGGGGTTCGTCGAGGGGTCGATCGTCGAGCTGATCGCCGGTCCGTTCAAAGGCGAGAAGGCCCGCGTGAAGCGGATCGACCAGGACAAGGAAGAGATCACCGTCGAGCTCATCGAGGCCGTGGTTCCGATCCCCGTGACGGTCCGCGGCGATCACGTTCGCATGTTGGAGAAGGGAGGCGGCAAGAGTGGCGGATGAGGTGAGCGTCCTCGTCGAGGGCGGCAAGGCGACGGCCGGGCCCCCGCTCGGACCGGCGTTGGGTCCGCTCGGGGTCAACGTCGGTCAGGTCGTCGCCAAGATCAACGAGGAGACCAAGCAGTTCGCCGGGATGCGCGTCCCGGTCGTCGTGAAGGTCGACCCCGCCACCCGCCAGTTCACGCTCACCGTCGGGCGGCCTCCGGTCACCGCGCTCCTGCTGAAGGAAGCGGGGAAGGAGAAGGGCTCGGGCAAAGCGAAGACCGAGACGGTCGGCGACGTGTCGCTCGCGGCCGTCCAGAAGATCGCGGAGGCGAAGAGCGGCGACATGTTCGGCCGCACCCTCGAGGAGAAGATGAACCAAGTGATCGGAACGTGCGTCTCGCTCGGCCTGACGGTCGATGGCCGCGACCCCCGGGCGCTGCTCAAGGAGCGCGTCGGGAAGGGAGCCCCGCCTCCATGATGGGAGGAGGTCCCCCGCCGGATCTCTCGAACGCCGAGATCGTCGACTACGAGGTCGTCGGGGGCGATGCGAAGGTCCGCCTCAAGCTCAAGGACGGCTCCGTCATCGAGGTCCGCCTCGAGATCATGAACATCCTGCGCGCCGGCCACGACCCCAACACCGGGCTTCCGAGCTACGTCGTGCAGTCCGCCCCGATCGTCCGGCTCGTGGAGACGCCGAAGGAGCTGCGAAGGGCCCCCCTGCGTCCATCGACCGGCAAGGAAACGAAGTCCCTTCCGGGGTTCGGCTGACGTCGGTCCGGTGCTTCCGCGCCGTCCCTCGGATATCCGGGATCGGCGATCGACTACCGTCGGCCGGGCCCACGCAAGTTTCCAGGGGCTTCCACCCCTTCCTCCGCCGGTACGACTATGGTGGGGGCGGTGCGGAGAAACGGCTTTAGGCCCGTCCACGCTGGGAGCGTCGTGGTCGATCTACAGGAGACGCCTGCCACGCCTCCGGAGGATTTCGGGAGCGACGAGCGCCTCGGTTGGGCGATCGCGAGCGGGCTGCTCATCTTCTTCGGCTGGGGCATCGCGATCGTGGTCAACCTCCTCGTTCACGCCATGGCCCCTGCCGGGGGCGTGCGCCTGGCGTGGGGTGTATGGATCGGCCCCCACATGGGCGGGTTCGCGTGGATCACGTTCGGGATCGGGTTGTTCGCGGGCACGCTCGGGGCGGTATTCCTCTACCTCGCGAGATCGGAGCCCCGGGGACCGTTCGTCCTCCCCGGCTACGATTATGGGCCAGGCAAGACCCCCTAGGCCGCCTCTTACGAGAATCCGGGGGCGCGGCCCCGACGCGCCCCGCCGGCGCAATCGATGCAGACCCGTTCGCTCGCCGACAGGTGCTCCGCGCAGTACATCTGACCGCACAGCGGACAGGCGCGTGTCGCGGGCCGTCCGCATCGGATGCATTGTCCGACCATCATGGCCGCACCCGGCGCCCCACTAGGCGCTGCTTCCCGATAAACCGCTCGCCCGGACCGCCTCGAGGAAGCCCTCGGCCCCATCGAAGCGGGTGACGAGGTCCGCCGCGCGTCGCGCGCGCGGGCTGGCCGAGGGGAAGCTCACGCCGAACCCGACCGCCCGCAAGAGGCGGGCGTCGTTGTCCCCATCGCCGATCGCGACCGCCGCCGAAGGGCGCAGCCCGATGAGCTCGAGGGCCCGCCGCACGCCGACGAGCTTCCCCGCGCCCCGTTCCATCAGATGGATCGCGAATCCGCTCCCCTCGGCGTACGCATCGAGGCCTCGCAGGTGCTTGCGCACCCGCGCGAGGGGGACGTCCGATTCGATCCCGACCTCGGTCTCGCGCCAACGGTCGGTGAAGAGCCGCCGGACCGGGAGCCCCTCCGCGATCAGCGTACGGTAGGCCATGAGCGCCACCCGCCGGTCGGCGAGGCGCTCGATCCGTTCGCCCTTCGCGGTTCGTCGGTAGACGATCCCACCGTTCTCCGCCACGATCGGTCCGTTAAGCCCCAGGGAGCGGTGGAGCGCCAAGGCGATCGGCAGCACGTTGCCGGTCGCGAGGATCACGGGGACCTCCCGGTCGGTCAGTCGGCGCAACGCGCCTAGAGCCTCCGGATGCAGGCGGCGTTGCCCGTCCGTCAGGGTCCCGTCGACGTCCGTAACGAGCGCGCGGAGGTCTCTCGGTGCGCGCGGGGCCGCGCTCACGTGGGGTGCCCCGAGCGCGCTCGTGCGATCCCGTCCCGCAGCGCCGCGGCGACCTCTTGGCCGTCGCGTCGGCCCCGGACCTCGCGCATGAGGTCGCCCATCAACGGGGAGAACGCGTCCTCGCCGCGCGTACGCATCATCTCGGCGTTGGCGCTCACGATGCGGTCGACGAGCTGATCGAGCTCGGCCCGCGACATACCCGAGAATCCGGACCGTACGATCGCCGCGTTCACCGTCGGCGCGCCTTTCGCGAGTGCGGCCAGGACGGCCGGGAACCCTTCCTTCGCGAACCGGCCGGCCGCTTGCGCCGCCAGAAGTTCGTCCAGCAGGGCGAGCGGCCACTCGCGTTCCCCTAGGCCCTCGGTCGCCGGCAGGTCCTGGGTCAAGAGCCGGGCCACGACCGCGGGAGCGTGTCCCTTCCGGGCGAGCGCCTCGAACGCCTCGACGTGCCCCCCCGCGACCAGCTGCCGCACGATCTCGGGAACCAGATGATACTCCCGGGCGAGCCGCTCGCGGAGGGCCGCCGGCCGCTCCGGGAGGCGCGCATCGATGCGAGCGAGGTCCGCGGCGGTGACCGCGATCGGAGGGATGTCGGTCTCGGGGTACATCCGGTCCCGGCCGGGGAGGGGTCGAGAGAACCGACTTCGCCCGTCCGGAAGGGGGTCCCGCGTTTCGGCCGGTATCCCTTCGAGCGCGGCGGTCGCCCGTGCCGCGATCCGGCCCATGGCCGCATGCGCGCGTTCGACCGACCGGTCCGCCACCAGCACGAAGGCGTCGTTCGGTCCCACGTTCAGCGCCGTCCGGACTCGTTCCGTCTCCGGCCCACCGATCCCAGCGCCCGGCAACTCGTCGGAGTGAAGGATGCCCCGAAGTCCGAGGAAGCGGGCCTGATCGGCGAGTTCCCTCCCGAGACGCTCTTCGGAGCCGGCGGGGCTCTTCAGGAGACCGCCGAACCCCGGGAGCGCCATCCCCAGCACCACGCCGCCATTATGGACCGCGTCCGAAGCGGGTCCGGATTCGACCGAGCCGAGGACCCCGGTCACGTCGACCGGGGGTGGAAGGTTCGCGGAAGCGTGCCTTCCCAGGAGTTGGTCGCGGATCTGCAGGAGGACCCCCTGCCGCTCGACCTCGCGTTCCACGTACTGGGCGAGCCGTCGCAGTTCCTGGACGCCCTTGATCTCGATCCGGCGACCCCCTTCGGTGGAGACGTTCAGGTCCTCTCGGATCGTCCCGATGCCGCGGCGCACGCGGCGCGTCGCCCGGAGCAGGGCCCCGAGCTCCTCCGCCACGTCGCGCGCTTCCTCCGGCGTCCGTATGTCGGGGCCCGTCGCGACCTCGATCAGCGGGATCCCGAGCCGATCGAGCCGGTACACGATCTCACCGCCCTTCTCCGAGATCTTTCGCGCGGCGTCCTCTTCGAGGCAGATCGAGAGGATCGAGTACCGCCGCTCTCCGAGCTCGAGGTAGCCGTCGATCGCGATCAGGGCAGTCCGCTGGAAGCCGGAGGTGTTGGAGCCGTCGATCACGATCTTGCGCATCACCTCGATCTCGTCCAGCGTGCGGGCGTGCAGCATCCGGGCCAGGACGAGGGCCGCGTCGAGGGCCTGGGGGTTGAGCGCGTGCGGCGGTTCCTCGTCCATCTCGACCAGGCAGTTCGCCGGCGTCGTCTCGTACCGATAGCTCAACCCGCGCGACGCCTGATGCGCGGCCGCCGGGTCGATCCCGCGGTTCTCCCCGCCCGCGGCCTTCAGTCGACGGATGAACGAGCCCCGGACCTCCTCGGAGAGGTCCGACGGACAGGCACAGAACAGCTTGCCCGTCGCGAGCTGCTGGTGGACCTCGAGCCCGGCCTTCACGCGTCGCCTCGGGCCAGGTGGCGTGCCTGGAACTCCCCCACCCGGTCGGTCCGCAAGAGCGACTTCACGCCCTCGGGGGCGGGGGCGTGTCCGAGGGCCCAGAGCAGCTTGACGTAGGCCGTTTCGGGCAGAAGGTCGTCCAGGAAGAGCACCCCCGCCCGAAGCAGGTCGCGGCCGGTGGCGTAGACGAACGGATCGGCGTTCCCCTCGAGGCATTGTGTCGTCATCGCGACGACCACCCCCGAAGCGACGGCCCGACGGATCCATGCCAGATGGATCGATGCCACGTGTCCGAGGCCCGTGCCGGCGAGGACGACGCCGCGTGCGCCGAGGATGAACGTCTCTGCCTGTTCGGCCGAGAGTCCCGGATAGAACCAGAGCAATCGACCGAGAGGGTCGATCGGCCCGTCGATATGGACGGGCGTTGCGCTCGGGGGACGCACGTCCGGGCCCAGATGGACCTCGCTCCCCTCCACGTAGCCGAGCGGGGGGCCGTTGCGGGTCTGGAAGGCGTCCCGACGGCTGGAGTGCATCTTGCGAACGTGCGTTCCCCGGTGGATCGCGTACCGGGTGTCGGAGAGCCCGGCGTGCATGACGACGACGACCTCCCCGATCCGAGGGTCCCGCGCGACACGCGCGGCGGCCTGGAGGTTCGAGGTCCCGTCCGAAGAGGGTCGGTCGGGAGAACGCTGGGCGCCGACCAGGACGACCGGTCCGGGGAGATCGGGCAGGAGGAACGAAAGGGCGGCCGCGGTGAAACCGAGGGTATCGGTCCCGTGGGCGATCACGATCCCCCGCGCGCCCTCCCGGAACGTGAGAGCGACCCGCTCCGCGAGGATCGACCAGTCGTGCGGCGTGATGTCCTCGCTGAGCCGATCGAAGACCGGGACGACCCGGACGGCCCCCGCGCTTGCGAGGTCGGGATAGAACTCGAGGATCTCGCGCTCCTCGTTCACCGGACGAACCCCGCCGGTCTCGTAATCGACGCGGGAGGCGATCGTGCCGCCGGTGGTCAGGAGCGCGATGTGCTCCGCGGAGCGGGAGGTGGGGGCCGAGGGAACGGTCGGTGCCGGCCGGGGGCCCGCGCCCGAAGGCGACCCCGAGATCCGAAACGTGAACCCCCGCCCGATCCGGATCCCGACGTTGTATCCGCTCTCCAGCTTCAGCTGGAGGATCCGGTCGCCGGAGAAATCATGGCGTGGAACGATGGTGCCGGTCCAGTCGACCCCGGCCGGATCGTGCAGCTCCACCCGTTGACCCATCGGGAGGGTCCGCAACATCTCCCAGGGATCCTCCGTGGTAATTGGGTTCATCGACGAAGAACTCCTGTCCACCCCCTCGGAGCGTCCCGCGATATAAACGGTGGCGCGCGGGGGGCGGTCGCCGAGCCCGGGCTTTTATACACCCCCCCGCTCCGCGCCGTTCGAACGAACGATGACCAATGCCCGTGTGGGGTAGCTACGGGAGCGGGGAAATCCCCTGACCTGCTACACTGGATATCCTAGGGGCCTGCGGAGCCTCAGACCTGGGTTCGAATCCCAGCACGGGCGTCCCAATTTGCGAGGCATAGAACGTCGCGTATATCAGCCCATTTCCGGTCGTTACCGGGAGCAATTCGAGGGAAGTATTAAAACCGCGAAAAGGTAGCGGGGAACGGAGACCGGGGGAGGTCTCCTGAGGATCGAATTTGTTACCTTTCGGGGAAGATTCGGGTGACATAGCGTGGGTCCTGGCCGCGACCGCGCTCGTCATGCTGATGACCCCGGCGTTGGGGTTCTTCTACGGCGGTCTGGTCCGGCAAAAGAACCTCATCTCCACGATCGTCCAGTGTTTCATCGTCTTCGCCGTCGTGAGCTTGGTCTGGGCCCTGTGGGGGTACTCGCTCGCCTTCGGACCGAACGTCGACGGAGTGGTGGGGAACCTCTCCAACGTCGGACTGAACGGCGTGGGGGTGGCACCGAACCCACTCTATTCCGCGACCATCCCGGCCCTTCTGTATTTCGCGTTCCAGCTCAAGTTCGCCGCCATCACCCCTGCGCTCATCATCGGGGCGGTCGCCGAGCGGATTCGGTTCAAGACGCTGCTGATCTTCATCGTCCTCTGGACGACGCTCATCTACGCTCCGCTCGCCCACTGGGTCTGGGGCGACGGCGGGTGGCTCCGCAACCTGGGGGTCCTCGACTTCGCCGGGGGTCTCGTCGTCCACATCTCGGCCGGCCTTTCCGCCATCGCCGCGGCGCTCGTCGTCGGACGCCGCAGGGACGACCCTGCGTTGCGCAAGAGCGCTCGACCGAACAACGTCCCGTTCGTGATCCTGGGAGCCGCGCTCCTCTGGTTCGGCTGGTTCGGGTTCAACGGCGGGAGCGCGCTCGCCGCCAACTCGGTAGCGGTCTACGCCGTGATCAACACGAACCTGGCCGCGGCGGCGGGCGCGGTCTCCTGGATGGTCGTCGACTGGGTTTGGAAAGGGAAGCCCTCCGCGGTCGGTATGGCCATAGGCGCCGTGGCGGGCCTCGTCGGGATCACGCCGGCCTCGGGGTTCGTCGAACCGATGGCGGCGATCCTCATCGGGGTCGGCGCCGGGATCCTCGCGAACCTGGTCTCGAACTGGCGCCTGCGCTCGCGCCTCGACGATTCCCTGGACGTCTTCGCGTGCCACGGCATGGGAGCGGTCTGGGGGGTCGTCGCGACGGGCTTGTTTGCCACGGTTGCGGTCAACGTCGCGGGAGCGAGCGGGCTGCTCTACAACGGCGACCCGCACCTTGTGCTCCTCCAGATGTTCGCCGTCGTCGTGGTCGCGGGCTTCTGCTTCTGCGGTTCGTACGCCCTCCTCACGGTCATCGGCTGGTTCACTCCGCTCCGAGTTACTCCGGAGGAGGAGGATGCGGGTCTCGACCTGAGCGTGCACGGGGAGGAAGCGTACGACGGAGCCTCACCTCCGGCTCCGAACGGTGCGAGAGCGGGCTAACCCCCTCATCCGCCGAACCGCGCCGCGCACGACCCACGACCGG
>JBEKEW010000030.1:0-11487 GCA_050013635.1 Thermoplasmata archaeon
GACCTCCGCTCACCGCGCCGTTGGACAGGTAGTTCGTCCCGTTCGCGAGGATCGTACCGTCGGCCGTCGACTCATCGAGCGCGACCAGCACGACCGACGCCGGCACGTTCACGAGCATCCCGTACGGGCGCTTCATCGTCTCCGGGGTCACCCGGCCGTCCAGCGCCAGCGGCTCACGCCCGGCGAGACCGAGCGAGAGATCGGTCCCGTTGGGATGGCGGATCCGCAGGGTCTTTCCGTCCTTCAGAGCCCGCTTCAACTTTCGGATCGGCCGGTCGTACTCCCGCGGGTTCCGCAGGCTCGCCTGGACGAGCTCCCGCTGCCACGTTCGGAGGTTCACCCCGTAGTACCGCGCGTTCGTTTCGGTGGCGCGTGCGATCTCCATGCGGGCTCCTCGTAGCCCGGTCTTCGCCGCGAGCTCGTACCATCGCCCGTTGAAACCGACCAGTTCCTCCTGGGTCGTCTCCGGCAGGGCGCGGGACCGCCCGCGATTCTCCGGACCCCAGAAATAGACGTACACGTCCGTCTTCTCCAACGCCGCCCATTCGTGATCCCCCAGTTGGCCGAGCCCTTGGGCGTCGCCCGATTCGACCGCCTGCCAGTAGGACGCCTCATCGTCGTAGAGGAGCACCGGCTTCGCGCCGATCCGACGGGATTGGCGGACGAATGCGTTCGCCCAAGGGAGTGAGGTCGGCCACGCCTCGATGATGACCGTCTCCTTCGGGCGCACGTGGAGCCGCTGGGTAAGAACGTTCCGGGCGAGCAGATCGGAGACCGTGGGGTTCGCCGGCGCCATGGCCCGTCCATGCACGGTAGGTACAAAAGGGGGTCACGGCGCGCTAGGGGCCCGTCGTACGGCCTCCCGGGATTCGGAAGCGTGCGGAGGGGAGCAGCGCCCGGGATTCCGGGTATCCCGCGTCGACGTGGCGGGCGACCCCGATGCCGGGATCGTTGTGCAACGTTCGTCGGATCCGTTCGTCGGCGTCGGCGGTGCCGTCGGCGACGATGACCAGTCCCGCATGGATCGAGTTGCCGATCCCGACCCCGCCGCCGTGATGCACCGAGACCCAGCTGGCCCCGCTCGCTACGTTCAACAGCGCGTTGAGGATCGGCCAGTCGGCGATCGCGTCCGAACCGTCCCGCATCGCTTCGGTTTCGCGGTAGGGGCTCGCGACGCTCCCGGTATCGTGGTGGTCGCGTCCGATCGCGATCGGGGCGGCGAGATCGTGGTCGCGTACGAGAGCGTTGACGAGATGGCCGAATCGCTCGCGCTCGCCGTAGCCCATGTAGCAGATCCGAGCGGGGAGACCCTGGAACCGGACCTTCTCTCCGGCGAGACGGATCCAGCGACAGAGCGCCTCGTTCTCGTGGAACTCGTCCAGGATCATCCGATCGATGCGCCGGATGTCGTCGGCTTCGCCGCTGAGCGCGATCCACCGGAACGGACCGCTTCCCACCGCGAACAGCGGCCGGATGTACTTCGGGACGTAGCCGGGGATGTCGAAGGCGTTCGCGACCCCGGCCTCCTTCGCTTGCGTGCGGAAGTTGTTGCCGTAGTCGAACGTCTTCGCCCCGCGGCGCTGCATCTCGAGGATCGCGCGCGCCTCGTCGGCGATCGAGGCGCGAACCTGCGCGAGGTATCCCTTGGGATCCTCGACCCGGGCCCGGGCCGCTTCCTCGACCGTGAGCCCCTTCGGGATGTATCCCACCCTTATGTCGTGGGCCGCCGTCTGGTCGCTGACGACGTCCGGGACCATCTCGCGTCGGACGATCTCGGGGTAGACGTCGGCGGCGTTCGCCCGAAGGCCGACCGAGAGTGGGCGGCGCCCTTCGACGGCATCATGGACGAGTGCGAGCGCTGCGTCGAGCGAGGGCGCCTCGACATCCAGGTACTTCAAGCGCAGGCGTCGTTCGATCGCGCGGGGATCGACGTCGACGATGAGGGCCACCCCGCCCAGCATCGTCACGGCGAGCGGCTGGGCCCCTCCCATCTCCCCGAGTCCGCTCGAGAGCATCCAGTGGCCGGTGAGATCGGAGGCATGGAACTCGATCCGGCTGAGCGACGCCAGCGTCTCGTAGGTCCCTTGCAGGATCCCCTGGGTGCCGATGTAGACCCAGCTACCGGCCGTCATCTGGCCGTACATGGTGAGGCCCCTCGCTTCGAGGTCCCAGAACACCTCGTCGGTCGCCCAGTGAGGAACGATCATCGCGTTCGAGATCAGCACGCGAGGAGCTGCGGGATGGGTGGGAAAGATCCCGACGGGCTTACCGGACTGAACGAGCAGGGTCTCGTCGTTCCCCAGCGTGCGCAGGGCGGCGACGATGCGGTCGTACGACGGCCAGTCCCGCGCGGCCTTCCCCCGGCCGCCATACACGATCAAGTGATCCGGGTCCCGAGCCACGTCCGGGTCGAGGTTGTTCATCAGGAGCCGCAGGGCCGCCTCTTGGCTCCAGCCCTTGCAGGAGAGCACGGGGCCTCGCGGAGCGTGGATGTTGTGGTGCGTGGCGTCCGACTCGGCCATGCCCGCTACCATCGGAACGTGCCATAAAGCGGCGGCGGAGGGGTCGCCGGCCTCATTTATGAACCCGATTCAGCATGTCGAGCCCGGTGCCGCCGTAGCTCAGTTGGTAGAGCGGCTGATTTGTAATCAGCAGGTCGGGAGTTCAATCCTCTCCGGCGGCTCGAGCGCCCCCCCGAACCGTTACAAACCGACGGGGCTCGCCTCGCTGATGCCGACCGACCGAATCTTCTGCCGATTCACCCGGAGCGCGGCCCCCTTCAGCATCCACGAACTCCCGGCGGAGGACATCTGCCTCTCCACCTTCCTGATCTTCAGCCCACCGGGGGACCCGAAGCAAGTCCTCGTAGGGCGGATGAACCCCGAGGCCCCGTGGGATCACCTGGCCGGCCTCGCAACCAACGAGGTCGAGATCAACCAGGATCGCTGGGTCCTGCCGGCGTCCCACCTCCTGTTCGGCGAAGGACCGAACCGCGCGGCGACCCGGATCCTTCACGAGCAGCTCGGGAACCTCTCCGCGACCTGGGATCCTCCGATCCTCGACTCGCAGCTCTACGTCCCGCACGGGCAACGCACGAAACACTGGGACCTGCAGTTCATCTATCGGGGTCGTCTCGCCTCGTCGCGGTTGCCGTCGTTGCGTCCCTGGAGCAAGCTGCGGCTGGTCGATCTCTCCGAGGCGAAGGCGTCCGAGTTTGGACGATCCCACGAGGACGTCCTCACCTCCCTCGGACTTCCTGTCTAACGGTCGGCCGAAGCGACCCGGCCCGAACAACGTTGGAAGGCGCGGCCGGTCCGATTCGGGTGGGCGTCCGATCCGGTCGCCACGGAACGGTCCCCGATCGAAACGCCGGAGCCCGACCGAGCGGGCCGTCGAGGGTCCCCGCGGCAGGGATCTCGGATCAGGCAGAGCGTGGTCGTCGCGAATGCCGCCGACGATGTTTCGGGGTCGACCCGCGCGAGCGGTCCACCCACGTCCCGGCGATGACCCAGGGGGGTTCCGGCCCGATCGGGTCCATGACGTCCGAACGGAACCTCTCGACCTGCCGCTCTTGGACCTCGACACCGAGGCCGGGGCGCGTCGGGATGCGGAACTCCCCGTTCTCGATCTCGTAGCCCTTGACGAGCGATCGCTTCCAGTCGGGCCAGCTCGCCTCGAAGCTCTCCTGAAGGAAGAACGTCGGTAGGACCGCGTCCATCTGAAGGGTCGCCGCCGTCTGCACCGGTCCGAAGGCGTTGTGGTAGGCGATGGGGGCGCCGAACGCGGCCGCGACCCCCGCGATCTCTCGACCGTACGTGAACCCGCCGGAGTTCGTGATGTCGGGCTGGAGGATGTCGACAAGCCCGCGCGACAGGTAGCTCTGGAAATCCGCGGCGGTCAGGAGGCGTTCGCCGAGGGCCACGGGGGTGCGGACGGCGCGTCGGAACTCGACGAGGGCATCGTTCAATTCGGGGATGAGGGGTTCCTCCATGAATCGGGGGCGGTACTGGTCGAGCTCGCGGCCCGCGCGGATCGCCGCCTCCGGAAGGAATCGGCCGTGGTACTCGATGAGCAGATCGACGTCGGGGCCCACCTCCTCGCGTACCGCGCCGACCCGGGCCGAGGCGGCCCGCAATCCCTCGGTGGAGAGCAGTCGGTACTGGTCCCCGAACGGGTCGAACTTCAGGGCTCGGAAACCGGACCGAACCATGGTGCGCGCCTTGGCAGCAAACTCTGCCGGGGCGATGCAATCGGAGTACCACCCGTTCGAATACGCGCGGACCCGATCCCGGATCCGCCCCCCGAGCAGGGTCGCGATCGGGGTCCCGAGCTCGCGACCGATCAGATCGTGGCACGCGATGTCCACGGCGCTGAGCGCACAGGTCGCTTCCATCGAACGAGAACGGTAGAAGGAGTACCGTTCGAACTCCCGGAGGCATAGAACGTGATCGTCCAGGTCCCGGCCTTCGTAGAACCGGGCGACCTCGGGGACGCTGTCGCGGACGGGGTGGGTCATCAACGTGGTGGGGGCCTCCCCCCAACCGACCGCCCCGCTGGCCGTCGTGACCCGTACGAAGATCACGGTCGAGCTCCACGGCGAGGAACTCTCTCCGGCGGGGGCGGCGACCTCGATCGGCTCGACGGACCGTATCCTCATCGCTCCTCGGGATCGTCAGTCGGCTCGGAGATTAGACGTTGCCCACCGACTCCGCGCAGGGGAGGGCCCTCACCGATCGGTCCTTCAGAACGCGTTGACCACGAAGCCGAGGAGGAACCCGGCGAGGACGCCGAAGTACACCAAGCGTTGCTTGGCGTAGTGGGCCATCGCGGTCCCTTCGCGCCGGAACGCGACCCGGATCATGGGCAGGATGACGTAGACCAGGGCACCGATCGCGACCGCGTCGAAGAAGACCAGGATCTGATCGTAGTAGGCGCCCGGGTTCGTTCCGAGCACGTACCCCACGGTACCCCCGAGGATGGTGGGCAGCCCCCCGATGAGGAAGTAGACGATGATGCGGCCGGTGGGGCGGTCGCGCTGCCCCATGAACGGCGCGCCGATCGGGAACCCCTCGGTAATGTTCTGGAGGAAGAACCCTACGAAGATCACGCCGAGGAGGGTGAGGTCCCCTGCCACCCAGTAGACACCGAATACGAGCCCTTCCGTGAGGTTTTGGAAGCCCATGCCGATGGCGATGATCAAAGCGACCCGTCGGGGGTTCAAGTCGGTCGCGGGGGGCTCGAGCCCCTCCGCGGTAGCGAGCGCGGGGGCGCGATTGTCGATGAAGTACAGGATCACGAAGGAGAAGGTGACCCCCACCACGAACAGGAGGTCCAGGCCGGGGTTCGTAAGGTACGTCGCGCTCCCGATGTTGATCGAGGCGACGTCCGAGAAGATGTCGGCGATGAGGAAGATCAGGATGCCGATCGCGAGCGCGTTGAGGAGGACGACGAGGGAGGCCGGGGTTCCCCGGTAGAGGATCAAGGGTAACGAGATGAAGATCGACAATCCCATGATCGCCGTCACGGCGAAGAACGTCAGGAAGTCCGACATCTGGCTCCGGATTCCCTTCGGGGGAACCGACCTGATAATGGTTCCCGTGACGCGGAACCTCCGCCAATCCAGTAGGGGAACCCCCCCGCAGAAGTTCCGCCCCGTGCGGGGGGATGCGCACCACCTGGAGCGCGAGGATTATGCACCCGCTTCACTTCGCGCGGAAGAGGGATTCCCATGGTGCAGAAGGTGAGCGAAGTAGTCGGTACGTCGAAAGAGTCGTTCGCGAAGGCGGTCGAGGACGCGGTGGAGACGACAGCGAAGACCGTCCGGAACCTGAAGTGGTTCCGTGTCACCGAGTTCGAGGGCCGGATTGACGGCCGCAAGGTCACGGAATTCCACGCGACGGTGCGGATCTACTTCGATTACGAAAGCGACTAGGGCGATTCGCTCGGGCGTTCTCCCCGACTACGGGGCCGGGGTCAGGAATCGATCGACGACCCCGCGGACATGCGGCCCGGGCAGCAGGCCCGCGATCACGTCGATCACGACACCCTCGGCGTCCAGGACGAACGTCACCCGCTTGGAGAGCCCCAGGATTCCCAGCACGCCGTACGCTCGGGCGATCGTGTGGTCGGAATCGGAGAGGAGCGGGAACGGTACTTGACAGTCGGCCGCGAAGCGGCCCTGTCGTATGACCGAATCGACGCTGATCCCGACGACGTCGACTCCCCTCGCCTGCAGCTCGCGGTACCGTTCGACGAACCCCTCCGTCTCCCGGGTGCACCCCGGCGTGCCCGCCTTCGGGAAGAAGTACAGAACGACCACGCGGCCACGGAGCTCCGATAGGCTCAGGCGGCTCCCATCCTCCCGCAGAGCGGTGAACTCCGGGGCCCTGCTGCCGATCGGGATCATCGCGGCACCCGATCCCAGCTACGGGCGAGGGCTTCTGAGCCGAGAGGGTCGGGCGACGGCACGAGTTCGGCCCCCCGGGAGATCCGATCCCGTTCCTCCTCGGAGATCGGCGGTGTTCGGGCGAACTCCAGCAGGGGCGGGAGGCGTTCGGGGAGAGGAAGCGGGGCCAGGATCGAGGCGACGGCCGGGAAGCCGGCCAGATACTGGAGCGCAGACTGGGCCAACGTCCTTCCCGTGCCGTCGGTCAGGAACCCTAACTGGAGGACCGGCGCGACCTCCTCCTGGAGGCGGCGGAACGGCGTCGGACCTTCGGGCCCGCTCCACGCGGTCAGGGAACGGTCCCACCGAGTCCCGTCCAGGCGACCCCCCGCCATCGGGTCGCGCGCGAGGAAGGACCCCGCCGGAAGTTCCGTGGAGAGGGGAGTCTCCCACCGACGATCCAACAGAGAGACCGAGTCGCTCCGCACGATGACGGTCGGAGGTTGCGTCGCGTCGCGCGGGTCCGTCAGCCGCAGGCCCCATCCGGCAATCTCTCCCTTTCCTTGGAGCTCCTGCAGCGCGGCTTTCGCGAGCTCATCCCACTGCGGATGGGAAGGAGAGCCGCGCCACTCGACCCAACGGCTCAGGTCGGGTCGTGATGGGATCGAGGTCAGGGATTCTCGAAGCCGAGCTTCGATCGACCGCGATCCTCCCCGGGGATCGGGAATGGAGGGATCGATCCCGAGTCCCGCGGGGCTCCGGCCCAACACCCAGAGAGTACCCGGCTCGAACTTCTCGAACCGCAGGAGCATCGCTTCCGTTCGGCTCGGATGGACCGAGTCGGCCGTATCGATGAGACGGACGCCTGCTGCCTGCGCGATGGACAGTAGCCGATGGACGGCAGGTCCGGGGAGATGTACCGCGGCGTACGGCCCGTCGAGCGAGAGCCCGAGGACCGAGGTCTCGATCTCTCCGTCGAGAATGCGTCGTGTCTCCGTACGCAGCCGCCCCCCATGGGGGATCCGGGCGCGGCCTATTAAGCGCCCCGCGAGCTAGCCTACCGATGGGCGGATCGGAGCGTGCCGCTCGTCTCCCACTCGCCGAGCGCATGCGTCCGGCGCGCTTGGAAGACCTCGCCGGCAACCCTCGGGCCCGAGCCGAACTCCGGTCCTGGGCCGAAGGATGGACCCGGCCCGGCCCTCCCCCTGCACGGCGCGCCGCCATCCTCTCCGGACCTCCCGGGGTCGGTAAGACATCCGCCGCGCTCGCGCTGGCATCGGACATGGGCTGGGGGGTCGTCGAGATGAACGCCTCCGACGCTCGGAACGCCGATGCGCTCCAGAAGGTCGCCGGACGGGCGGCCGGGTTGCGGACCCTATCGGCCGGTCCGTTCGATCCCGTCCACCATCGCACCCTGATCCTCTTGGACGAGGCCGACTGCCTGACGGGACGATTGGGCGACGAGGCGCGGAAGGCTCCCCCATCGATCGGCTGGCGCGAGTATCTCCTCGGGCGCTATGGAACGGTCGAGACGTTGAACGGCGCCTGGGGGCTCGGCAAGGCCGGGGCCCCGCCCGCGTTCGAAGCCTGGGAGACGGTCCCTCGCGTGCCGGGGAACCACCGGTGGACGGCCCTCGAACCGGCGCAACGCGATCTCGCCGACTGGCGGGGCAGCGCCCACAAGACCGATCTCACCGACCGCGGGGGGATCGGGGTGATCGCCGAGCTCGTGCGCACCACGCGCCAGCCGCTGCTCCTCACCGTCAACGACGAGCGCGAGCTCACGCGCCACTCGGCGGCCCTGCGCACGGGGGTCGCCCGTATCCGCTTCTACCCGATCCGCGACGGGGACGTCCGTACCTGCATCGCCCGGATCGCCCGACGCGAAGGCTTCGCGATTGAGGGGCGCGCGATCGATAGCATCGTGCAGCGCGCCCATGGGGACCTCCGCGCCGCGCTCAACGACGTCGACGCGATCTCTCCGCTGCCGCCGGGGCCGGCGCAGATGACGGTGCTCGGGAACCGGGACCTCGGCTCCGACCTCGCTTCCGTGACCGAAGAGGCGTTGACCCAAGCGCGATTCTTCCGGAGCACGGAGCTCCGCGACCGGACGGACGCAACGCCGGAGGACCTCTTCCCGTGGATCGAGGAGAACCTGCCGCGGTTCGCGGTCGACGCGACGCACCGGGCCGCGGGATTCGTCCCGCTCGCGCGCGCGGACCTGTATCTGAACCGGGCACGGCGTTGGCGCGTCTACGGACTGTGGAGCTACGCCTCAGAGCTGATGACAGGAGGGGTCGGGGTCCGGGTCCGGGACCGGCCCGGGGTACCCTTCGGCCCCGCCAGCTTTCCGCAATTCCTGGGGGAGATGGGCCGGTCGCGCGGGTCCCGTGCAGTTCGGGAATCGATCGCCGGGAAATATGGTCGCGCGTTTCATCTCTCCCGCGAGAAGGTGCGCGAGGTGGGCCTCCCCTTCCTCGAGGAGTTCTTCGCACCGGTCCCCAGGGGGGCACCGGGCCTCCGTGTACGGAACGCCCAGCGCTCCCTCGTGCGCGAGCTCGAGCTCACACCGGAGGAAGCCGCGTACTTGCGTCGCGTCGAGCCCGAGAGTCCCACGATCGCGGAACTGTTCGCCCCGCCCGAGGAAGATCCCCGACCGAAGCTCCTGCCGTCCCGTTCTCCTTCGTCCGCTTCCGCCGGCGCCGAAGATCGCAAGGGCACGCAGCGCCAGCTCGGGGATTTCTGAGGGCCCGGCACGCGGTCGGCGTGGGGGAGGACGACGATGATCGCGCGACGCTCGGAGGATCGCCCGAAGGCCGTGATCTCCTGGAGCAGCGGGAAAGACTCGGCGTACTCCCTGTATCGGGTCCAGCGCGGCGGGGCACTGGACGTCGTCGGGCTGCTCACGACCGTCACCGAGACGTTCGCGCGGGTATCGATGCACGGCGTGCGCGAGGTGCTTCTCGATCGTCAGGCCGAGGCGGCCGGCCTTCCCCTGTACCGGGTGCCGATCCCGTCCCCATGTCCCAATCCGGTCTACGAAGAGCGGATGTCGCAGACGATCGACCGACTGCGGACCGAGGGCGTGAGCCGCATCGTCTTCGGGGACCTCTATCTCCAGGACGTTCGGAGCTATCGGGAAGAGAAGCTCCGACCGACCGGGATGATCCCGGTCTTCCCGCTGTGGGGACGAGCGACCCGGGACCTCGCCCACGAGATGATCGCGAGCGGACTGCGGGCGATCGTCGTCACCGTCGACCCGGGCAAGCTCCCGGCCGCATTCGCGGGTCGCGCCTTCGACGCAGCGTTCCTCGACGAGCTGCCGGCCGGAACGGACCCGTGCGGAGAGAACGGCGAGTTCCACACCTTCGTCACCGACGGCCCGATGTACCGGCACGGGATCGCCGTGCGTCCGGGAGCCGT
The DNA here is from genome assembly GCA_050013635.1 of Thermoplasmata archaeon. GTDB lineage: Archaea > Thermoplasmatota > Thermoplasmata > Lutacidiplasmatales > UBA184 > Lutacidiplasma. Next base: position 9,809 of record JBEKEW010000030.1, read on the forward strand.
CGTCGAGAGGGACGGGTTCGTCTTCGCCGACCTCGAGCCGGCGTAGGCGCCGTGCCTACGCGAGCTTCGCGTGGACCGTGACCGCCACGTTGCCCTTCAGGGCCCCGGAGATCGGACAGTTCTGCCCCGCACCTTGCGCGGCCTTCTCGAACTCCTCCGCGGTGATCCCGGGAACCTTACCGACCACCGAGATGACACTGGTCGTCACCTTCCAGCCGTCTCCGACCTTGTCGAACGTGACCGCCGCACTGACATCGAGATGCTCGGGAGGCTTTTGCATCCGCCCGAGTCCGGCCGAAAGCGCCATCGAGTAGCACGCCGCGTGGGCCGCGGCCAGGAGTTCTTCGGGACTGGTCTTCCCCCCGGAGGTCTCCGTGCGCGCGCTCCAACTGACGCCGGTCTCGGGAAGTCCACCGCTGGTTCCCTTGACCCGTCCGTGTCCCTTCAGTAGATCCCCTTCCCAGACCGCGTGGGCGGTGCGCGTTGCTGCCATCGCGCGTCCGAGCCTCGCGGGCGATTTAACGGCGACCCTAAGATCGTGCGCCGTCGGGCGGATCCGGGCGCCCGCCACCGGACCGACGGCCATGCGGTTGAAGTACCGGCACGGGTTCCCGGATTGTCGTGGCGCGGGAGGGCGACGAGCACCTTCAGAATCGGAGCCACGGGGTCGAGGGCTTCCGGGAGACGGAAGACACCGGGCGGCTCCTGGCGCTGAGCGACGGGGTCTTCGCTTTCGCGATGACCCTGCTGGTCATCAACCTCACGGTCCCTTCCGCCCTCACCCTGAACGCACCTCCCTACGCCGGCCTGCCGACGTCGGTCGCGATCACGCGGTACCTGGCGTCCGAATGGGCCACCTTCGTGAGCTACGTAGTGGCGTTCATGGTCATCGGGCTCTGGTGGACGATCCACCGGCGGGTCTTCCGGTACATCCAGGGCGTCGATACCCTGCTCAACTGGACCAACCTGATGTTCCTGCTCTTCATCGCCGTAACGCCGTTCGTTACGGGGCTGGATGGCGTGTACGGGACGACCGGGATCGCCGTGGCGATCTACTCCTCCGTGCAATGTGCCGCGGGGATCACGATGGCCATGATCGCGCTCCACGTCAGCAGCACGCCTTGGTTGGCCCACCCCGCCGCCGACCGACTCGTGCTCGAGGAATCGGCACAGACATCGTTCATGATGGCCGGCATCTTCGCCGTCTCCGCCAGCCTCGCGCAGTACAGCCCGGCGGACGCGCAGTACGCCTACTACGCCCTCATCGTCGTAGCGCTCTGGCGCCACAATCGAGGGACCCGCGCGCACATGGGCCGTCCCCGCGGGCCCACTACCGTGTCGTACGCGCCATCGCAGGGAAGCTCATGACCGTGGGCGCTTCGGGGGCCCGTACCACATGACCTCCTACACCTGCGGGAACCGACACGCGATCGGCGCGATGGGCATCGGGATCTTCACCGGGCACCTCGACCATCCGGCCCGCATCACCGCCGCCTCCATCGCCTTCATTGCGGGGGTCCACCGATCCGTTCGTCGGGCTCTCCGCCGAGGAGGTACCGCGATGGCCGGCCTCGTCCATCCCCTCGATCGTCGGCTTTCTCGTCACGGCGCTCGCTATGTTCTCCCCGCACCGCTCCTCGCTCCTCGGCCCCGGTGGTTGGGAACATCCGGTAGTCGCC
>JBEKEW010000031.1:0-11333 GCA_050013635.1 Thermoplasmata archaeon
AGAGAGGCCGGTTCACAGCGTCCGGGCCCCGGCTCACAATGGCCCCACGCTCACGTCAGGTCGAACTGAGTACGGGGACAGGCTCCTAGGCGGATCGGGGCTGCATAATAGGACTTAAGAGAGGCATAGCTGATTTCAGCAACGTGGTCTCCGCTACGCACCTGGCGTCGGTAATCGTAGGCGCAATCCTGTTCGTAGTTGGGTCGTTGCTCGCCCTAGCCGCGGCACCGGGATTCTTCTCACGGCTCGGAGTTGTAGCGATCTTCTCGCCGAACGTGACCGCGGCCCTCGCGACGGTTCCTTCTCTCGCGTCCTATCTCTTGACGCCCTTATCCTGGGTCTTCGCGTTTGCGCTGACCCCGGCCAATGCACCGGTGGTCTTCGTCGTCGCCCTCGCGATGTCGCTCGCGGGCCTCCTCCTCCTTGCGCCCCGAGTTACCGAGGTGGTGTTTGGGATCATCTTCGCGCTGATGGCGCTGGTCGGGATCGTAACCTGCTCGGTGCAGGCGGTCGATGGCACCCGACTCAGCTACGACGCCCTTGCCCTCGTGTTCATCGCCGCCTTGATCAGCGTCAGTCTCTTCGCGCTCTGGAGGACGAGGAATATCGGTTCGGGGCTGTACTACTCGGCGGTCCGGGTTGAGACCGACCCTTCCATGGTGAACATCGAAGGAGCCGACGGTGTGAGCTGGGGGAGGACGGGGGACTTGCATTCCAAGGATTACCCCTACGTCCGGCACGTCTTGGAGCTCAACCTTCCCAAGCCGGACGCCCGAAATTACACCGTCAAGGCGACGAGCCCGGGCTACCTCGACATTTCCCACACGTGGGCCGCGAACTTCCGATGGAAGAGTCGCGAAGAGGCCCGAAGGAACGAGGAGCAGATCAAGATCCAGCTGAAGGGTGCGTACGAGAACTAGTGACCGACGGGTTGCGGGGCGCCCTTCCCGCGAAGTCGGCACGAGGGGTGCTGGGTGCCCCCTCACGCGGCCAGTGCTGGATCCCAACAGGAGCCGCGATCCGGAGCTTGGTGGGGCCGCAGCCGCCCATCGCGGTGCAGGCCGGTCCGAGCCGTTCTTCGGGATACCCGCGCCGTGAGCCGCACGCGTTCGCTCCGATCGACCGGAAACGGCCCTGGCGAGTGCCGATTCCATTTCGCGGTAGACCGGCGCCTACTCCAGCACGTGGATGTTCTTCCGGGCGCTTATCTCCTTGAGGATCCTCGGCCAGACCGTGACGCTCACTTCGCCGATGTGGGCCTTGCGGAGCAGCAGCATCTGCGTCCGGGACTGTCCGATGCCTCCTCCGATCGATAGGGGAGCCTCGCCGGAGATGATCGAACGGTGGTAGGGGAGCTTTAGGAAGTCGAGCTGGCCGGAAAGCTCCAGCTGACGGCGGAGCGACTCGGCGTCCACCCGGATGCCGCCCGACATCAGTTCGTGGCGGCGGCGGGTCACCGGGTTCCAGACCAAGATATCTCCGTTCAACCCGTGCAGGGTTCGACCGTCGGCGGTCGTGACCTCGGTCGACCAGTCGTCGTAGTCCGCGGCGCGCATCTCGTGGGGAAAGCCGTCCTGGAGCGTCCACCCGATACCGATGATGAAGAGCGCCGGATGCTCCTGCAGGACCGCGGTCTCCCGCTGTTTCCGGGGGAGGTCGGGGTAGCGGTCCAAGAGATCTTCGGCGTGCATGAACTCGATCTCCTTCGGGAGGTCGGGGTACCGAGGGTCCTTGAGCGCCGGGAAGAGCTTCTGGACCCGCTGCTGGGCCCCCGTGATCACCTTCCAGATCTTGCGCACGGTTCCCTTCAAGAACTCCAGGTTACGGTCCGTCGATGCGATCGTCCGCTCCCAGTCCCACTGGTCGACGTAGGCGCTGTGGTCGTGGTCGAGGAAGTAGTCCTTCCGGACGGCGCGCATGTCGGTGATGAGGCCCTCCCCGGGGCCCATGCCAAACTCCCGGAGCGCCATCCGCTTCCACTTGGTCGCGGCTTGGACGACCTGGGCATCGACAGGATGCTGGTCGCGGTCGTTCGAAATATGGAACCCTATCGGGGTTCGCGAACCGTCGCGATCGAGAAGATCGTTGACCCCGCTCTCGGTATCCACGATGAGGGGGACCTGGACCATCATCAGGTTGAGCTGCTTCGCGAGGTTCTCCTCGATGTAGCGCTTCGCCGCGTAGATCGCCTGCTGGGTCTCCCGGGGGGTCAGGAGGGAGTGGTAGTCCGAAGGGAGGATGCGCTCGAGCTCCGTATAGTCCCCGATTCCCGGGCCGGCGAGATCCGCTCTCTTGGCGGCTGGAGAGGCTGCGTTCATCGGGCGACCGGAGCCGTTACCGGAGAGATGAGGTCCCCGTCAAACCGAATCGACCTGTCCGAAACCAGGGTGGGTTCGCGAGCCGCTCCACCGGTGGTCGATGGGATCCGCTCGGCCATGTCGGCCCTATGATCGTAGATAGAGCACCCGACCGGCACGGAGGGTCGCACCGACCCGCGCGAACGCGAGAATATCGTCCATCGGATCCCCCTCCAACAGCACCAGGTCGGCGCGCCGGCCGACGGCGATGGATCCGACCTCATTCCCCTTCCCGAAGCGTTCGGCGGGTGCCGTGGTCAGCATTCTCAGGACGTCACGAGCGTCCAGACCGGAACGCGCGAGCGCTCGAAACTCGTCCTCCGTCGTGTAATCGGTCATGTAGCCGACGTCCGTGCCGAAGAGCAACTGGCCGCCCAACGCGTGGAACCGGCCCACCACCTCATAGATCGGGTTGAGGTATTCGGGATGCGCGCTCGCCGTATCGGCGAACATCTTGAGGGTCGGGATCATCGCCATCCGTCGGTCGATCATCTGCCGGAGCACCGATTCATCGACCCCCTCGGTGGAATCCGGTGGGTGCGCGAGGACGTCGACACCGGAGTGGATCGCGATCCGCGTCCCCTCCAGGTTCGATGGGTGGCTGTAGACGAGGTGACCGTGCGCGTGGGCGACGTTCGCGGCGGCCCGGGCGATCGGTTCGGGCATCGTCGTGACCTTCCCCCGCGCGACGTACGAACCGGTGAACAGCTTGAGGAGGTCGGCGCCGCGATCGATGCTCCGTTCGGCGACCTTCGCGGCGGCCGCGGGGGTCGAGGGTTGCGGCACGAAGCCGCGGAGCCAGAACGGAATGCTGTCTCGGACGTAGTAGGGGATCCCGTGCGGAGGGAACACACCTGAGCCGGCGGTGTAGATGGAGGGACCGAGCACTTCCCGGCACTCGATTCTCCGGCGTAGAGCGGGCGTGAACCGCGGGTCCGAGCCCGTATCGACCACCGTGGTGAACCCGCGGCTCGTGAACATGTCGCGGAGTTGCGCGTTGAGGACGGAGGGGGACCGCCGATCCGGGTATCTCCACTTGGTTTCGGTAAAATGGACGTGCGCGTTCCAGAAGCCTGCCGTGACGACGTGGCCCGCTCCGGAGATGACCTTCGCGTCCGGTGGGATCTCGATCCCGGTTCCTACCGCAGTGATCCGACCGTCGTACATGAGGATCGTGCCTCGTTCGATCGGAGGTGCGTCAGGAGACGGGTAGATCCGGGCGTCCCGGATGGCGAGCACGTCCCGAGCGGGCGATCGGCCGACATCCGCGACGGGTCCCCGGTCCGGGTCGTCGGCCCGTGGGGACGGCGATGGCGGTGGGCACACAGACGTTCAGAGCGGGTGTTCCTCTATAGTTCTTACCGCCACCGAGGAATCCAGGGAAGGAGCGAGACGGTTCTGGGACCTCCAACTCCGCTCTCCGCGGCGGGACGCCTTCGAGCGAGACCCAGTCACCAAATCCGCGGGAGACGTTCGCCCGCTCCATGATCGGCGTCGGTGGCGAATCGGGTCCACTTCCGACGCCCGGGGAGTACGTCCTCCCGCTGATCGAAAGTCATCGGGAGTCCCCTACGGTGATGACGTTTCGATTCTCGATCGAGGGCACATCGTTCCGCTACCGCTCGAACCAGGCGATTCGACTGGCGTTGCCGGGCGTGGACGATCCATGGGGGGCGGTGCGAGCCTTCTCGCTCTCGTCGAGCCCCTCGGAGACCGGGATCCTGGCGGTCATATGCAAGATCACCGACACCCCCTTCAAGCGGGCGCTCTCCCACCTCGTCCCGGGCGATTCGGCCCACGTCTACGGACCGCTCGGCCACTTCCTTCTCGATCCGTCCCGCCCCTCCGTCTTCCTCGCCGGCGGGATCGGCATCACACCGTTCCGGGGGATGCTGCGCTTCGCGGTCGACACCGGGCTCGCGCAGCCGCTGGCCCTCTTCTACTCGGCCCGGGTCCCTGAGGAACTCGTGTTTCGGGAGGAGCTCGACCGGCTCGCGCGCTCGTCCCCACACATCTCGGTGCACTACACCGTCACACGTCCGGCGGACTCCGATATCCGCTGGAAGGGAAGGGTGGGCCGAATTGATACGGACCGGGTCACCCGAGCCACGGACTCCCTCACCCGACCCCGGTACTACGTGGTGGGGCTCCCTGAGATGGTGCAGGAAACTGTGGCTGGGCTGAGCAAGCGACTCAACCTTCCTCCCGAGGACCTCGTTGTCGAGCAATTCCGAGGTTACTGAAACACGTTCTGCATCCGTGGGTGGGCGTTCGAGCGGCGGACGAGTACGGTGCAGGCGAGGTTCCGCTCGTGGGTGGTTTGCCCAACGTGGATCCAGTGCCTTCTCTAGGACCGGTCCGATCGGGACCGGTCGGTCGAGCCCCCCGGTTCGATAGGGAGTAACGAACGACACGACCCCACGATCCGAGGCCAATCAACAGGAGGAGGGGGCGGCGAGCGGATCGCGGGCGGCCGCCAGGGTGCCGGTGGTCAACGGCGTCGGGGAGATTCCGAGGTCGCGTGGAAGGAACGACTAACGTTGCCCGCCGCGAGGTTCGCAACGGACCTGGACCAAGCAGTTCCGTCGCACTCGCGGATCCGGGAACTCGATGTCGCGGCTCCACTCCCGGGCCATGGGAGTCCCGCCACGACGAATGTCGCCTCGCTCCTCGACGTCCTCATCCGACGGGTCCCCGCCGAGTCTCTTCACCGCTCACCGGGATGAAGCGGCCGCTCGTGCACGGACCGAGGCCCTGGTGGATCCGGAATGGGGCTCCCGTAGCGGGAGGATCCTCGACGCATGATAGGCCGGGGGTCGGGCTGCCGTGATGTAATATACACTCCTTAAGTAAATCGCGCATGGCTTCTGCCCGTCGAAGCCGCCCGCCTCTCGCACCGGTGCCGGACCCCTTCGCCGGGAGTTCGCTCGAGATCTACCGCTCGAACATGGCCGGCCTCTTGCGCGAGGTCCGAGGGACCCTGATCCCGCAAGGGCTCCTGCTCACCGACCTGCGGGCCCTCGCTCTGATCGGGAAGCGATCGACCCGCCCCACCGCTCTCGCGCACCGACTCGACCTGACGCCGTCCGCCGCCACGCAGATCATCGACCGGCTCGAGCGGCGCGGCTTCGTTCGCCGTACGCCGGACCCGCGGGATCGCCGGGCGACCGTCGTGCAGCTGACCCCGACCGGCGTCGAAACGTGTCGGCGTGCGTCCCGCCGGGTGGCCCGGGTGATCCGCGGGATCGCGAGCGAGGTCAGTCCGGAGGGACTCGACGCGCTCCGGCGGGGAAGCGAGGAGCTCCAGGCCGTCCTCCAGGCGCGAGCCGCGCGGTAGCGCCGGGAGGGCGATGGTCGCGTACAAATGGACCGTCCTGTCGAACACTACGCTGGGGGCCCTCCTCGCCTCCGTGGACGGCACGATCGTGCTGATCTCGCTGCCGGTGATCTTCCGGGGGCTCGGCGTCGACCCCTTCGCGCCCTCCAGCTTCCCGATCCTGATCTGGCTCCTGCTCGGCTACGGAGTCGTGACGGCGACCCTGCTCGTCACGGTCGGTCGGCTCTCCGACATGTGGGGTCGCGCGCGCATGTACAACGCTGGGTTCGCGATCTTCTCCACCGGCTCGATCCTGCTCTTCGTCGAGCCGTTCTCCGGCACGACCGGTGCGTGGATGCTCGTAGGGTTCCGTCTCATTCAGGCCGTCGGGGCCTCGTTCCTCTTCGCGAACTCGGCCGCCCTGCTGACCGATGCCTTCGGTCCGGACGAACGGGGCAAGGCGATGGGGATCAACCAGGTCGCGTTCATCGGCGGCTCGCTCGTCGGTCTCGTGGCCGGCGGGATGCTCGCCTCGATTCCCGACATTCCGATCGGTCCCTTCGTTCTGCCGACGTGGCGCTTGATCTTCCTGGTCAGCGTACCGGTCGGGATCTTCGGGACCGTGTGGGCGTACGCCCGGCTTCGTGAGACGTCGATACGTCGTGCCCACCAGAAGATCGACTACTTCGGGAACATCACGTTCGCGGTCGGGCTCACGCTCGTGCTCGTTGCAACGACCTACGGCCTCCTCCCGTACGGTTCGTCCCCAACGGGATGGTCGAGCCCCTGGGTCGTGAGCGGTCTTGGGGTCGGGATCGCGCTGCTCGTGCTGTTCCCGTTCATCGAGGCCCGGGTGAAGGACCCGATGTTCCGCCTCCACCTCTTCCGCGTCCGATCGTTCGCCGCGGGTATCTTCGCCTCGATGCTCGGATCCATCGCCCGTGGGGGGGTCATGCTGCTGCTCATCGTCTGGTTCCAGGGGATCTGGTTGCCCCTCCACGGCTACTCGCTGGCCCAGACCCCGTTCTGGGCGGGGATCCTCATGATGCCGATGATCGCAGGGTTCCTCACGGCCGCCCCGTTATGCGGGTGGCTGTCGGACCGACACGGGGCCCGCACGCTCGCGACCGTCGGAATGGCGATCGCCTCGGCCACGTTCTTCCTGTTCCTCTTGATCCCCGTCGATTTCGTCTACTGGCAGGTGGGCATGCTCCTCTACGTACAGGGGTGCGGGATGGGAATGTTCGCTTCGCCGAACGCCGCGGCGGTCATGAACTCCGTTCCGGCCGAGGACCGGGGCGCGGCCTCCGGAATGCTCGCGACCCTCCAGAACACCGGCCAGCAGCTTTCGCTGGCGCTCTTCTTCACGGTCGTCATCTTGGGCCTGTCCGCGGGTCTCGGAAGCTCGGTGACCGGCGCGCTCTCCGCGGCCAGTGTCGGCCCACCCGACCTTCAGATCCTCGCCGGCCTCATGTCGTCCAACCCGACCGGCGCCCTTTTCGGAGCGTTCCTGGGGGAGAATCCGATGCAGACGTACCTGGTCGTGGCGGCGACGGTCCCGGGCTGGCAACCCCTGTCCGCATCGGCCACGTCGGCCCTGCTCCAACCGACCTTCTTCGCGGACGCTATCTCACCCGCCTTCGGGAGCGCCCTGAAGGACTCGTTCCTCTTCGCGGGGTCCGCGACCGCTGTGGGAGCCCTCATCTCCGCGATGCGGGGTCGTCGGTTCATCTACGGCCAATCGGTGGATCCCGCGGCGGGCGGTGGCTCCACCGCGAGCTCCCCAACGGGAGCCCGGGAGACGGGCCCGGCAACCTCCGCCGATGATCGCCCCGTTCCGAACCCGCCGGCAGGGTCGTAACCGGCGGGATCGCTCGTGGGAGTCACATGGGCGCGATACGGAGCTTCTCGTCGAACGATGGTGGACCGACCGGGGGCCCTGCGTCGTGAGCTGTACGGCAGCCAGTTCAGCGGCACCGGCCATTTTCGATCCCCTCACCGCGGCACTCCCTCGCAGCGGGTGCGTTTCCCAGGTTGGAACGCCGCTTCGTACGCTAACGAGATATCGGTGAAGCGAACCACGTACCGCGCCGACGAGTTGCGATGAGTGCTCGCGAGATCCATGTCCCGGGAAACGGCCGGACCCTCGATGCCTATCTCGCCGAACCGAAGGCCGCCGGGGGCCGGCATGCGACGATCATCATCATCCACGAGATCTTCGGCCTGGATGACCACGTCCGAGACGTCACCCGACGGTTCGCCGACCAAGGGTACAATGCGTTGGCCCCGAACCTGTTCACGGGCCCCCTGCAGCAGGTGATGACACCGGCGAACGTCCAGATCGCGATGCGCGCGCTTGCGGAGGCGCCGCCGGGCCTTCGGTCCGACCCGTCCAAGTTCCAGCAGTTCGCGGCCTCCCAACCGGCCGAGCGCCGGCCCATCCTCGAGGCGTTCGCCACGGTTACCGATCCAACGACCCAGGACGGTTTCGCGCTCGATCTACTCGCCGGCAGTCGGTACCTCCGGGGACTTCCCAGTGTCGATCCCGCTCGGATCGGCGCCGTCGGATTCTGTTTCGGAGGCTCGGTGGTCGCCCGTTTCGCGACGGTCGATCCCGAGCTGAAGGCCGCGGTGATCTTCTACGGGCAGCGCCCTCCGCTCGAGCGTGTGGCATCGATCCGGGCGAGCGTCCTCGGCCTCTACGGTTCGGAGGATCCCGGGATCACGGGAACGGTTCCCGAGTTCGCCGAAGCGATGAAGCGGGCCGGGCAGCGTTTCGACTACCACGTCTACCCCGGGGCACGCCACGCCTTCTTCAACGACCGGCGGCCGAACTATCACGCGGAGAGCGCCCGGGATGCGTGGCAGCGGGTGCGCGGTTTCTTTGGGAAGGAGTTCGCATAGCGACGACCGTGGGCCGACCCGGGCAGGTTTCCACCCAGGACGCGATGCCGTTCCGAACTCGGCGAGGCCCGAGGTCCTGCCGCCGATGACGGGCTGCGAGCGGCGCGGAGAGGTACCGGAGGCGGACCCGCCCGGAGATGGGAGAGGTGGAGTCCCTACGTCTTAGGCTGCTGGAACAGTCCCACGACGTTCCCTTCCGAGTCGCGGAAGTAGCCCGTGAATCCCATCGAGCCGTCCCCGATGGGCTGCTTCTTCTGGATGATCTTTCCGCCGTTCTTCACGATCTCCTTCTCCGTGGTGGTGATTTCATCCACCATGATCGTGAACACGGGATGCTCCAGGGGACCTCCGCGCTTCCCCATCCCCCCGTTGATGGTTCCCGGCTCGGTCGGCATCCCGTCCTTGTCCACCGGGGCCGTGCCGAGCATCGTGTAGTTCATTTGCGGAAGCGGGGTCAGACGCCAGCCGAAGATCTTCTGGTAGAACTTGCCCGCTCGGTCCACGTTGTCCGCTGGCACCTCGAAATGTACGACTTCTCCGCTCATGGGTCTCCCCACATTGCCATCCGAACTCGGCTTAAGAACTATCGGGGAGATCGTGAAACGGGTGTGTTAGCGACGGGGAAAAGGGCTTCCTTTCCGGCTCTGAAAACCCAGGATTAATGGGTCGCGTGCATTCGGACGAACCGTAGATGGCCGACGACTCTCCTCCCTCGGGCGTAGCTCCCACCCCACTCGAGAGCGGGAGGATCCCAGCCCTCTCGCGCCACCTGCGAGCGCCCCGAAGGTGGCGGGGAGGCCCCGCGTGGCTCGTCATGATCGCCAACCTGGACGCGGCGAGCATCCTGACCGCCTTGGCGTCCGGCGCGAGCTTCCGCTACGATCTCGTCTGGTTTCTCGTGGCCCTCACCGTACCTCTGTTCTTCATCCAAGAGGCGTCGGGCCGTATCGGTGCCGTCACGGGTAAGGGGCTCGGAGAACTTACCCGGGAGCGCTTCCGCCCCCGGCTCGCCTCGACCGTGGCGCTCTCCATGGCCGTCGGGGACGTCGCGATCTACGTGGCGGAGTACGCCGGCATCGCCCTCGGTCTAGGGCTCTTCGGGGTTCCCCCGATCATCTCCCTTCCCCTTGCGTTCGTGGTGCACATCGCGTTGGTCGCGCGTAGACCCTACGCTTGGGTCGAACGGATCCTGATCGGTGTCTCCGCGGCGGTGGTGATCTCGCTGGTGATCGTGGTTCTCCATGTGGGGCTCCTTCCGTACTCGCCGATAGGGGTCGCCGGCACGCCGTCGTTCTTCTTCCTCCTCGCCGCCAACGCCGGTGCCGTGGTGATGCCGTTCATGCTGTTCTTCCAGTCTTCGGCCACCGCCGCGAAACGGAGCACGATCGCGATCTCGCGCCAATCCACGCTCCTGGGCGCTGCCACCAGCGAAGTCCTCATGATCGTTGTGGTCATGATCGGAGCCGGGATCGGTGTCTCCATCGACTTCACGAGCGCGGCCGGGTTCTCCGCCGCCCTCTCCTCCGCCCTGGGGACGTACTGGGCCTATCTCCTGGGCGTGGGTCTCGTGGCGGCGGCGTTCCTGGCTCTCGTGGTGGTCTCCCTCGGTAGCGCCTGGGGCGTGACCGAGTCGCTCGGTCTCTCTCCCAAGAGCACCATTTGGGTCTACGTCGTGGAGAGTATCCCCGCGGTCATCATCCCGCTTCTCTTCTTCCAGCTCGTAACGCTGGTCCTCGCTGTGATGGTGGCGATGGTCTTCATCCTCATCGTCCCGGGAGTCTTCCTCGGCCAGTTGGTTTCCGATCCTCGTGTCATGGGGTCGGAGGCCTCCCGAGGCCTCTGGCGGGGCGCGTTCTGGGCAAGTCTCGCCTTCGTGGTGTCGGTCGGGGTTCTGGGCGTCGTCATCAATCTGTAGAGGAGCTCGCGCGAGAGCCAGCTCGACAGGCTGGCGCGGGCGGCCGGCACAAGAGCCGTTTCGCGGAGTTGCCCCCGATGGGAGGCGGGGGTTCAGATCGGGTACGTTGACATAGATGGACGCGGGGAGCGACTTCGAGTCGATCAGAGGCCCATCGACAGGAGGGCGTTCGTCGCTTGCTGCAGCGTCTGGTCGGGCGTGCCGCCCGCGTCGATCCGTACCCACCGGGGGGGCTGGAACATCTGCTCGAACTTCCGTTTCACCTTGACGAGGTACGGCTCGTCCTCGAACGCGTTGCGTTGGCCCCGGGACTCGACCCTCTTCATGGCGACCTCGACCGGCGCGTCCAGGTAGAGGACGAGGTCCGGCTCGATCGCGATCTCGCGCTCGATGCGGTCCACCTCGCGCCACGCTTCCGCGCTGAGTCCGGGGTACTGGTAGGCGAGCGTGGAGTAGAACGATCGGTCCTGAACGACGATGTCTCCCATCTCCAGCGCGCGTTCGACGAGGGGCCGGAGCAGGGCACGATCGACGGTAAAGCAGAGCGCGGCCGCGAACGAATCGAGCTTGCTGATGCGGGCGAACTCCGACCGGAGGAACTTGTCGGTCGGTTCACGGAAGCTCGAGATCGAGTGACCGCGCCCGAGCAACGGAGGGACCAATCGGGCGGCCAGCTCGGTCTTTCCGGTCCCGTCGATGCCTTCGATGACGATGTAGGTACCGCGTGCGGTCATGGTTCACCGGCGGCTCCGGCCAGAACCCAGAAGGGCACGAGGCCCCGATTACGGTCGGACACCGGCCCTGGGGACCCCATCCGGGGCCATAATACCAACTGAAGGCG
>JBEKEW010000032.1:0-10623 GCA_050013635.1 Thermoplasmata archaeon
GAGTGATTCCGGTCACCGGTCGCCTCCCGGATAGGAACTCGAAGACGTGCCCGATCCGGGTCCGCTCCCCGGAGGGTTTCTCGCTCGCGGCCGGGCGTGCGCCGCGAAGGGAGATGGCCCCCGGACCGACGGATCAGGCCACCCTCGGCGCCCCTCAGGAGTTCGTGCGAGAGTCATCATGAGCAACCTCTGTGACACTCCATCCGAGGGAGTGCCAGCCACCGCATAAGCCCCACGTCAAGGGAACTTTCCTCCAACTTGAAATAGCTGCAGGTCAACTCTACCGGTGGTGTCGGAGGCCTGCACCGGGAACGTTTCGATGTACGGTGTTGCCTCGGAGATCGCCGACCATTTGCCGAACGCTCGAGCCTAGCGAGGCCCGACCATGCGCTCGATTGCAGAGGTGGCTTCGGACCTCGGGTACCGGCCGGCCGACCTAGCGCCCGCGGGCCGCGGAGTGCTGAGGATCCCGGTAGGTCTGGTGCGCTCCCGCGCGGACTCGTCGCCCCCGGGCCGGCTCATCCTCGTCACGGCGATGACGCCGACGGCGCGTGGGGAGGGAAAGACGGTCGTCGCCATCGGCCTCGGGATGGCGCTCCATCGCCGGGGACAACGATCCGTCGTCTGTCTTCGCCAACCGTCGCTCGGCCCGGTCTTCGGCTCGAAAGGAGGCGCTTCGGGAGGGGGTCGATCGACCGTGGAACCCCGACCCGACATCGACCTCGGATTCACCGGAGACCTGGACGCCATCACGAACGCTCAGAACCTGCTCGTGTCGTTGGTCGACAATCACATCTACCATGGGAACCCCCTCGGCATCGACGCGGCTCAGGCGGTCCTTCCCCGTGCTTCACCGCTGGAGGACCGGTCGCTTCGCGACATCGAGTGTGGTCTCACGGTGAAGGCCGCGGGCTTCCCGCGACCCGCCCAGTTCGTCATCACCCCGGCCGCCGAGATGGCCGCCATCCATGCGCTGGCCCGTGACTACGCCGACCTGAAGCACCGCATCGATCGGATGATCGTGGGCCGCGTCGCCGACGGTTCCCCCGTCCGCGCCTCCGGGCTCGGACCGATCGGCAGCGTCGCGAGCCTTCTCAAGACCGCCCTCGAACCGAATCTCGTCCAGACCGCCGAGGGCACGCCCGCCTTGGTCCACGGCGTCCCGTACGCGAACGTCGCCCACGGGACGTGCAGCCGGCTCGCGATCGACGCCGGCTTGGCCTCCTCCGATTTCTGCATCGTGGAGGCAGGGTTCGCGAGCGACCTCGGAGCGGAGAAGTTCGTGGATGTCGTATCGCCGCAGACGAACCTCCACGCGGACGCGGCCGTGCTCGTCGCGACGATCCGGGCCCTTCGGTGGCACGGGACCGAAGGATTCGACAAGTCCCAGCCGGGGGAAGGGACGGTCGCGCGGGGCCTCGCGAACCTCGAGCAGCACGTCGAGAACCTGCGACGGATGGGAGTGGACCCGGTCGTCGCGCTCAACCGGTTCCCCGACGATTCCGCCGAAGAGATCGCGCACGTCCAACGGTTCTGCTCGGAGCGGAAGCTATCGTGGGCGACGGTCACCGCCTTCGCCGACGGGGGACCGGGGGCCGCCGCCTTGGCCGAGCGTGTGATCGAAGCGGCCGCGCTCGGACAGCGCACCCATCCGCTCTATCGAGAAGGGTCCTCCACCGAGGAGATGCTCTCCACCGTCGTCGCCGAGGCCTATGGAGGTCGCGGGTTCGAGCTCGCCGATGCGGCTCGCGTGGACCTTGATCGGATCCGGCGGGACGGCGAGGCGGAAGGTCCGCTCTGTATCGCGAAGACGCCGCTTTCGCTCTCGGCGGATCCGACCCGCCATGGCCGGCCCCAGGGCTTCACCCTACCGGTGCGTCGCTTCATCCGCTGGCCCGGAGCAGGCTTCACCGTGGCCGTGGCGGGCTCGATCGTATCGATGCCCGGCTTGCCGCCCCGCCCCTCCGCCGAGATGATCGGACTGTCCGACGACGGGACCATCCGCGGACTGGGTTAGGACCGGGGCTGCCGACCCGCGAACCGGTTACCCCCACGGGCGAAGTCGGGGCGGCAGGTACCGGACGACCGACCTCATGGGACCGGTGGGGGTGCCGTGTTCTGTCTACGACGTCGGGCGATCGCAATGAGGATGAGCCCGATGACGATCAGGACGATCCCGATCACCGTGAGAGTCCCAAGACCGACCGTCGAAACCGAGATCGAAACGCTCGCCGCCGTGCTACATGCCACCAGGTAGTACGTCGTCCCGGCGTTGAGCACTACCGAAACCGACCCGTCCGTTCCCGATCCCGAGGCGACCACCCCCGAGGGAGGGAAGAGGCAGGTCGGCTGATCCGTGCTGACGTAGAAGTTGGTCGAGGAGTCCGCTCCGGACCAGCGGATCGTGCTGACGAACGGCCCGATGCCGTTCGGCGTGAAGCTAAGGATGGTCCCACCGGGGTCGGTCTTCGAGGTCGGGTTGTAGTTGTCGTAGAGGTTCCAAGCCGTCAGCGCAATCCCGATCACCAGGAGGATGACCCCTGCAATCATCAGTCCACGGCGCATGAAAGGTGCCGAGCGCACGCCGCTTCTTAAACGTTCGTTCTTAGGGATCCGGGGTCGGGGTGGCACCGCGCCCGGGCCGTCACCATCGGCACGAGATTCCTTCTATCTTTCCGGCGGAGTCCAACGGAGGCGAACGGCGGCGTGGCAGATGTCGGCACCATCGCATTTGCGGCCGTGATCACCTCGTTCGCCTTCGCGATCGTGGCGGACGGCTCGGCTGCCGCCAAGAGGAACGAGTGCTCGATCGCGAGCCCGGGGCGATGGTGCGCGTGGCGCCCACGTACCCTGACTTCCGGGCAATCCCTGATGGGAACCCATCGCGGTCCACGGATCCCGCCCCACGCGCAGGGAGAGGCGTCTCCTACGGAACCCTCGATCGGAGGAGCGCTGGATTCGAGCGTCGGCTCATGATGTGGCGCGACGCGCGGCTTGTGCCGTCGCGAGCCGATAGGCGCGAGCGACATTGTCCCGGAACATGAACGTGAACCCCCATCCTCGGTACTCCTCGGGTACCGGAATTCCTTGCGCCTCGCGGACGGTCGCGCCGCGCCGGATCGCGGCGGAGGCCGTCCGCTGCAGATCGTGAAGGTACCGTTGCATCGCACGAAGCGACGCCCCGGAGCCCATCGGGCCGTGCCCAGGGAGAACGCAATCTGCGCGCAGTCTCTGCATGCGGGCCAGGATCCGGATCCACGTGTCGGGCCAGCCGTCGCTCACCGACGGGTGGAGGCCCACCATCGCCAGGTCGCCCGCGAAGACGATCCGCTCCTCAGGGAGGTACCCGAACACGTCGCTCGGGGAGTGGCCTCCCCCGTACGTGATCAAGTGGAGGGAGCGGCGCGATCCTTCGAGCACCAACTCTTCGTCGAATGTGACCTCCGGCGCAACGATCCGAAGGGTGTTCGGGGTCGCCAGGACCCCGCGGAACCAAGCCCGGACACGAGGTCGGTCGGCGGGGCCGATCGGCGAGCCCGGTCCGGCCATCCGGGCCAGTTCCTTCGGGAACTCGCGACGGCAGCCATCGAATTGCATCCGGCTCTTCCGGAGGACCACCTCTCGGACCTTCCGCGAGGATACCACGCGACCGTCCGCGAACGCAGAATTTCCCCAGATGTGGTCACCATGCCAGTGGCTATTGACAACCCAGTCGGGCTTCCGGCCCGTGCACCGCTCCGCGGCCCGGACCAGGTCCGTCCCTGCCATCGGAGTCAACATCGAATCGAATACGACCGTCCGTCCTCCAAGATCCACGATCGCTGCGTTACAGAGGCCGTAACCGGTTTGAGTGGCGATCGCGGCGTGGACCCCGGGTCCGAGCCGCTCGAGGCGGAAGTGGCGGCTTGCTGTGTGGGAGGGCATCGACCCCGGATACGTTTCGATACTTAGGTTCCTGGGGGAGTAGGACGCCCCCGCGAGCGCCGATCACTCTCCGAATCCGCCCCCGGGCCGGCTCCCACGGCGCGCGCCTACCTCGATCCTAGGGTGCGGGGCACGTGAGCTTCGTGAAGGGAGGGGAGTTGGCAGACCCGCGGGTCACGCTTCCTTAACCGCATCCCTTCGGCATCCGATGACCCTCGCCCTAGGATCGCCACGGACCGAGAACGTCGACCGCGCCCCGGTGGGCTCGCGGAGACCTGTCCCTCCGTGCGAGGGAACCGCGACCCCTTAACTCGATTTCAGGAGAGACTTAACCCCTCCCGGCCCCCTGAATGTCCCAGGATCGGTCGAAATAGAATGAAGAGCGAAGAGAATGGAAGTAAGCCGGTGAAGGGCAGTCGCATGCGCTCGGCCCGCGACGACGCGACCGAGGCGATGCACTCGGTTGGCACGAAGGCGCGTCACGCCGCGAAAGACCTGAAGGCCGATACCGTGAAGGTGGGCCGGCGGATCAAGACCCGAACGAAGACCGGCGCGCACGACATCGAAGAGGCGGGCAAGCGGGCAGGACGAAAGACGAAGCGGGCGATCTCCGACGTGACCGATCGCTTCCGATCCAAGAAGAGCCGGGCCGCACGACGTGGCGAACCGTAACGACACGGGGGACGAACGATGTTGGGTTGGGTCATCCTGATCGTAGTCGTGATCGTCGTACTCATGTTCTTTGGAGTGATCGTCGTCCACTGAGCATCCGAGGGCGCTCCGGCGGGGCGAACCGCGCTCCCACGCCGCGCTGGCTCGCCCCGAATTCGTCAGCCCGGTCACCCGATCGTTGTGGCCGGGCCTCCGCGTAGAGACCCGGAGCGCGGGGCTCTACGGGGCCGAATGCATCCTCCGGACATCCTGCACGTAGGCGTCGGCGAGCGACTCCCGCGGGTGCAGGGACGGCTCGCCGGTAGGGTTCTCGGAGATCGCGGCGCGAGAGCGAAGGTTATTCTATGCCCCGGGCTTCGGACCGTCGATGACCGAGAGTAAGCCCGCCACGCCAATCGCCCAACTGAAGACCAACCAGACCGCTACCGTGCACGCGACCGTTGTGTCGCTTGAAGCTACGCGGGAGATCCCGAGCAACGACGGGAGCACGCGAAAGGTCCGCAACGCCAACCTGAAGGACAAGACCGGCGAGATCGTTTTCACGCTGTGGGCCGGCGAGGTCGATATGGTCAGCGAAGGCGACCACGTCCTCATCACCGATGGATGGGTGAAGGATTACAAGGGGAAGGCCCAGATTTCGCTTGGGCGCTCCGGCAAGCTCACGAAAGTACCGAATCCTCCGGCGTGAGCAGTCTCTCGGAGACTTCGCCTCCGGGGGTGGGCTTCCCGGAGGCGCGATCCCCGCGGCCTGGGCGTTCCACCCTACGTGTACATCGCGCGGCGGAACGCACCTGGGTTGAGCGGAACGAACGTTGCACGAGTCCCCCCCTGGGCTGGCTCTGCGAGTCGAGCGACCTCCGGGTTCGAGCACGAAGGCGGCGGGGAGACGCGATGGACCTTGTGTCCGTCCCGGATCCGGGCGGCCGTAGCGTTATAGTCGGTCCGCCGTAGCGCTCGGCCTCGGATCCGATGGTCGAACTCAGCACCGTCCGCGCCTGGCATCCGGATCCCACCCGCTCGAACCCCGATCGGCTGGTCTGTCCGGTCTACGATACGCTCTCGGAGGAGGAGCTCGCGCAGTTCGACACGAGACCGTTCAATGCGGCCGGCTTCGTCCCGCGTCCCCAACACCTGGATCTCGAACAGTTCCTCCGTCAGGCCACGTCCAAGTTGGAGTCCGCCCACCGTTCCGGCGTGTATGTGCGCGACCGGACTCCCTCGCTCTATGTGTACGGGATTCGCTACGTCCCACCGGCGGACATCCTCGAGACCATCCACGCCGAACATCGTCGACCGGAGTATCTGCTGCTCGGCCTGGTCGGAGCCCTCAACTTCGACCTCCTCGGGCACGGTGACGTCGCCCTCCACGAGCATACGTTCCCGGATCGCGTTAGCGAACGCGTCGCGTTGACCGACGCGACCGGGACCACATTCGCTCCCATCATGGCCGGATACCACCAGCCGGATCATCATCTCAACAGCCGCATCGAGCAATGGCTCGGCGTCGATCGTCGAAGGATGGCGTTCGGGGGTGACCACGCGCCCGTGCTCGAGGCGACCCTCAACGGAACGTCCCACCGCCTCTGGCGGATCGACGACCCGGGACTGGTCGAGGAGCTACGGGGGGAGATGCGGTCGCTTCGGGTCCTGATCTTGGATGGACACCATCGATTCACGGCGGCGGCAAAACGGCACTACGCGGGCCGACCGTCCTCTCCCCTCGTGATGCTGGTCAACGGGCAGGATCGCGCGTTGCAGGTGATGCCGTGGCACCGTGTGCTCCCTCACCAGGTCCTGCCGCACGACACGTTGCTTCAGGCCGCGGAACGCGAGCCGTCCCTGACGGTACGTTCGATGGGCTCTCCATCGGTGGAAGGTGTACTCGCACGGCTCGGAGAGATGGGGCGCGCGCACCGCAGGGGATTCCTGATGGTGGGTGAGGGTGCGTTCCACGAGATCCACGGCGAATCGTCCAACGACGTCGGGGCCGACTTCGACCAGCTGCACGGGTTCCTCGAGGACCGTCTCGGTATCGACCCCCACGCGCTCGAGTTCTTCCGATCCCCCCGACATGCCATCGAACGCATCCGCGCGGGCGACGCCGACCCCGGGCGATCGACCGCCCTTCTCCTCCCCGGCCTTACCGAGAAGGGCATCGAGGAACGTGCCTTCGGGCGCGCGGTGGTGATGGCCCACAAGTCCACGATGTTTCTTCCGAAGGTTGCGGAGGGCGTGATCTTTGCTCCCGCCGATGGCTCGGTCTAGCGGACACGCGGCGCGGGGGACCTCGGCGGCACCGCGCCTCCTTCGAAACCGGATCGGTCGCCATGGATCAACCCCCGCCGTGAGCGTGGGTTTAAACACGGGACCACCTCTCTCCCTCCGATGACCGACAAGTGCGACTATTGCGGCGACTCTCTCGCAGATGACTGGGTCGCGTGTCCAAAGTGCGGGAAACCGAAGTACGGTGGTAAGCCGCTGGTCGAAATCGTGCCGAAGGAGAACAAGGGCTAGCGGCCCCGTGCGGTCGGGAGCGGCTCTCCCCGTGCGTTCCCTCCGATCCGCGTGGGGGGGGCCGGCGTGGGCATTCCGGTTACGGGTAGATGACGTACGGGCCTCGGGAAGCTCGGATCCTAACGCGAGCGCAGAGGCAATCCCCTTTGGACGCGTAGCCGCGTCGTGGCCGAGACTCGACGCGGCCCGATCCTAGTCCTGGGGGCGACCGGATTTGTCGGGCGCCGGCTTGCCGACGCTCTGCTCGCGGGGCGGGAGGACGTGCGCGCGCTCGTTCGGCCCCAGGGCGGCCCGCGCGGGCCCTCAGCACCGGGGCTCGCGTGCGTGCCGGGGGACCTGCTCGATCCGTCCACCTTAGCGCCGGCCTTCGATGGGATTCGCACCGTGTACTATCTGGTCCATTCGATGGGGAGCCGGGATCGCGCGATGAATTTCGCGAGCCTCGACGCGAGGGCGGCTCAGAACGCCGTTCGCGCCGCCACCACGGCCGGTGTCGAGCGGATCATCTACGTGGGCGGGCTTCAATCCGGCTCGGCCGTCTCCTCGCCCCACTTGGAGAGCCGGCGGCAGGTCGAGGAGATCCTGGCCAGCGGAACCTCCTCGCTGACGACGCTGCGGGCGGCCATCATCCTCGGGGCCGGTGGCTCGTCGTTCGAAATGATGGTCCAGCTGGTCGAACGGCTGCCGGTGATGATCTGCCCGCAATGGATCCGCACCCGGTGTCAACCGGTGGCGCTCGACGACCTCGTGCAGTACCTGGTCGGCTGCCTCGCCGAGGAGCGGACCTCGGGGCGCGGCTTCGACGTCGGCGGGCCGGATATCTTGCCGTACTACGAAATGTTGAACCGGCTCGGAGAACGGCTCGGAGGCCGGTCGTGGATCGTTTCGACTCCGCTGCTAACTCCTCGACTCTCCGCGCACTGGGTCGGGTTCGTCACGGATGTCCCATCCCCGATCGCTCGGCTCCTCGTCGATGGGATGAGCACCGAGGTGACCTGCCGCGAGAACCGGATCCGCGAACTGATCGCCGTGCGGTTGCGTTCGTTCGACGAGGCGCTCGACATCGCTCTGGCGGGGCGACCTCTGCACCCCTCTTGGATCCGGCAGCGCATTGCCCGAGTTCCGGGCGGGGGTCGTGACGGTCGAAATCGGCTCGTCCAGTTCCCTCCCGGGCGCAGGAACGCTCGAGTCACAGTCCCGCCTCGCCCGGCGTAGCTGTAGTGAGGCCCCTCGCCAACGCGAGGTCGGTCGCACGTACCCGGGAGGCAGGTCGTTAGCCTCGGATTCGATGCCGGAAGAGTACACGGGTTCACCCCCGACCGCGGTCGAGCTGCCTTCTCGTCGGTTCTCTGCGAAGAGGCAGCGTCTCCCTTGGTCGCCGGGAAGAGAGCCGGTCATGTGCGAGCCATCATCGCGTTCATCGAGGTGGAACCGACGCGATCACGTCACTTACGCACTCGTTTGGACCATCACGGGAACGTGCGGGCCGAGGCGGTCGAACGGCCGCGCGCGACCCCGCAGACCTCAAACAACCGGCTTCTCGAGACGGACGCGCTTTGAAAAAGTACGAAGCCAAGGATAAAGAGTGACCAAGTGGATGTAACTCGGACATGCCGAAGGCGAAGGCGTCGAAGAAGACGGCAAAAAAGAGAACGAAGACCGCGAAGAAGGGAAAGAAGGGTCGTCGGTAAGCGACCGTCCCCCGCGGCCCTGCTCCGACGTGGGCGGGGCCGCAACACATTCACGATTCCGTGAGACCGTTCCTGTTGACGGCGGGCCCGGACCAATGGATTAAGTATCGGGGTTCGGTTCATCCATCATGAATCAATGGCGGGGTGCCTCTCCCCAGTCGACTCAGTCCGGGCAAACTGCCAAGACGCTGATTTTGATTGGCCTGATCCTTCAGGCGATAGGCGTGCTTGTGCTCCTCGGCATCGGGTTCGTCCTCCTCCTATTCATCGTCGGGGTTGTGTTCCTCGCGTTCGCCGGACTTGGGATCGTCTGGCTGGTCATCGTGTACATCTTTTCCTACAGCCCAACGCGCGACGCGAACTATGAGGGGGCGAGGACCCCTACCCTCGTCATCGCGATCCTTTCGTTCCTTACGCTCGGCATCCTGGCGGGGATTCTCTACATCATCGCCTATGTCAAGCTCGGCGACGCGGTGAACGAACAGCGAACTTCCAGTGCGATGCCGCCGTCGGGCGCCACCCCGCAGTACGTTCCCCCGACCGTTCCCGCCTACCAGCCGCCGGTTCCGACGGCGCAGCCCCTGCCTCCCGCGCGCTTCTGCTCGGCTTGCGGAGCGCCCACCAACGCGTCGCATTCATTCTGCCCCTCGTGTGGGAAGCCACTGTCGGTGTAGGATAGTCGTTGGCCGCGCGGCCGATTCTCACGCGATGAGAGACCCGAGAACCTACCGGCGGTGGGTGATCCGGCGGACCTCGACCCGTCCGTGAATTCCCAAGCGAGGCCATGGGATCGTAACGAGGCCTGCCATTCGGAGACCGACCTGACGGTAGGCGCCGATGGCGCATCCGAGATCATCAAGATGGTGAAGGGGACCTACCGGAGCCCGCCGGCGAGCCCGCCATCGACCGGGCGGCGAGTTTGCGCTCGAGGTTCAGGTCCCAGACCTGGTCGTTCGATTTGCGGATCTCATGTACCGCCTTGGCGAAGCGGCGGAGGGCGTCCGCTCGAATCCCAACCAGCATCGTGTCGTCTCCCATCTCCGTGTAGACGCGGGACCCGGAGCATCCGACCGAGATGACCACGTGTGCACCTCCAAGAAGGACCGGCACGAAGGAGCACATGGGACGGGAGAGCAACGGGGGCGCCGGAGATCCGGGCCAGGCGCGCGCGGCGGCCTCGACCACGAGCATGAGCGCCCGCGGGCGAACGAACATCATCACGACGGTCGGGGGGGTCGGGAGCGATCCGAGAGGTCCGTAGCCGACGAACTCGGGTGCGGTTGCGTTGTGGGGAATATGGGCGGCCTCCCCGGGGGCGAGGTAGCCCTTCTCCTCCATCCAGCTCACCGTTGAGCTCAGGCGGCCCCCGAGCGCGCCTTCCGGAGAGATTCCCATCACGTAGGCTCCGATCTCGCACTCCCCGTGGGCCGACCTGGGGGCGATCAAGTTCCGAGTTCCTCCCGCGGCGAAGAACGAACAAACGGAAGGGAGCGAGTTGGAAACGGGCACCGCGCCGTGAGGCGGCGTGGCCATGTAGCTGATCTGGACCGGGGGGGCCGTCAACCCTAGATCCGCCTTCAGGTCTCGCGCGATCGCAGAAAGATCCGGCCCCTCAGGGGAGGTCGCCTTGGACATGACGCGATCAGCCTATTCCGTCCTAATTACGCTTCCGAAACGCAGCCGACCTTGAGCGTTTCATTCGAGAGCCAGGACGATCCCGTCGGAGCGTCCCGACGGGCGGTTGTCTCGCGCTGCGTTTCAGGTCCACGGAGGGTTCGAGCGTCGATGCGATGGACGGCCGCGCAGCGGGCCGAACGCTCGG
>JBEKEW010000033.1:0-10592 GCA_050013635.1 Thermoplasmata archaeon
CCGGGGTCATGGGCGGGGGGTTCCTCTACACCAATCAGGACACCCTGTCGGTGGGCCTGATCGTGAACATCGGTTCGCTCTACGGGCAGAACACACCGTCCCACGACCTGATCGAGCGGTTCACCCACCATCCCACGATCGCCGCGCGCTTGAAGGGCGCCGAGCTCGTCGAGTACGGGGCGAAGCTGATCACCTCCGGATGGGCGAGCCGCCCCGCCGCGTTCTCCGGTGAAGGGTGGATGGTCGTCGGGGATGCCGCGGGATTCGTCTTCTCCAACGGGCTCGTCATCCAGGGAATGAACTACGCGATCCGCACCGGCATCGAAGCCGCGGAGACGGCCCTCGCCGCGCGGCAGGCCGGCGATGCCTCGGCCGCTCGGTTGGCCGAGTACACTCGGCGCCTGAAGTCGACCGGCGTCCTGCACGACTTCCGCGATTTCGAGAAGTTGGACCGCGTGAAGTGGAACCCGCGGATCTACGGTCCTCATCCCAAGTTCGCGGTCGAGCTGTTCCGCGCCATGTTCTCCGAGACCGGGGCGCGCAAGCGCCACATGCGCGAGATCCTTCGGGACGCGCGGAGCGCCTCGGGGGCCTCGTGGTTCGACCTCGCGCGGGACGGCCTCGACATGGCCCTCTATCTCTGAGGAGCGCCCGGGGCGTACCTCAAAGCCCGGCACCGGTCCGGTCCGGAGATGGACTCCCTGCACCTCGGGGCGTTCCGGGCGATCCGACGCACCTTTCGCAACTGGCCGACCGTGATCCTCGCGCGCACGGGTCTCCGACGGTACCCGGTCACCGGCCGACTCCGCGCCGGCGGCGAGGTCGAGCTCGGATGGAACGGCCAGGTGATGCTGTGGGCGTTCGGTTGCCGACCGCTCCCGGACGGTACGGCGTGGATCCCGTACGGCGAGCGCGGGGTCCGCTTGGAAGGTGGGTTCAGCTTCTCGGCCTACGAGACGTTCTTCCACCACGATTACGACATGCTCCCGGTGGAGGGGAGGACGGTCGTCGATCTGGGCGCCTCGATCGGCGACACGCCTCTGTACTTCTCGCTCCGGGGCGCCCGGCGGGTCATCGCCTACGAGATGGACCCCGTCCGCTACGCGACCTTCGCCGCGAACGTCGAGCGCAACCGCCCGAACGTCGTGATCCCCTGCCTCGGCGCGGTGACCGAGCTCGCTTCGGTCGTCCGCCAGTACCACATCGACGACGGAGTGCTCAAGATGGACATCGAGGGGGACGAGGAGCGGGTCCTCGACTCGACGCCGGCCGAGGACCTCCGTCGGTTCTCCCACATCGCGATGGAGTACCATCGCGGCCCCGAGCGTTGCCAGGCCGTCCTCCGGGGCCTCGGCTATGACGTGCGAACGACCCGGCCTCACCACGTCAACGGGACGTACCAGGGGTTCCTGTACGCCGTCCGGAAGTGAGCCGGGAGCGCCCGTCAGGCCGGAGGAAGGCCGCGGACGCGGCGGATCTCCTTCGTCAGGGCCGGCGCGACCTGGAAGAGGTCGCCGGCGATCCCGTAGTCCGCCACCCGGAAGATCGGGGCGGAGGGATCGTTGTTGATGGCGACGATGACCCGCGAGCTCACCATGCCGATGATGTGCTGGATCGCCCCGGAGATCCCGACCGCGATGTACAGCTGAGGGGAGACCGTCTTGCCGGTCTGACCGACCTGGTAGGAATCCGGACGCCACCCGGCATCGGTGACCGCTCGGGAAGCCCCGACCGCCGCCCCCAGCGATGCCGCGAGCTCCTCCACGAGCCGGAAACTGTTCGCGTCCCGGACCCCCCGACCGCCCGACACCACGATGCTCGCGTCGGTGAGCGCCGGCCCGCTGGAGGACCCGGCCGCAGCGAGCTCCGTGCGCCGAGGAGCGAGGAGGGGCCCCGGTACTCCGGGACCCGCGTCGGGCTCCGCGACGGCGGTTCCCGGCCCGCTCGAGGGTTCCGGGAATGCGTGGGGCCGGACCGCGATTGCGATGTGGGGGCCCGCAAGCCGACGGGTCTCGGTGGCCCGACCGCCGAAGACGGGCCGGCGCACGCGTAGCGCGGCGCCGTCGGCCCACGTAGCCTCCGTCACACCGTTGGCCGCCGCCGCGTTCCAGCGGACGACCAGCCGACCGGTCAGGTTCCGGCCGAACGCCGTTCCCCCGACCACGATGAGCGACGCGGAGACCGCGTCGGCGGCGGCGCCGGCTCCGACGGCGATCGCTCCGACCGACACCACGTCTAGGCTCGGGTCCTCTCGAGTCCGCACGCGCGGGACCCCGAGCGCACCGAACTCCGCGACCGCCGGACCGAGCGCGCCCCCGGCGAGGAATCCGACCAACGTCCCGTCGGCTCCCGCGAGCGCGCGGGCCACCCCGATCGCCTCCCGGGTCGCGGACGTGAGGTGACCGGACGACCGTTCGCCGACCACGAGCACCGTCGGCGTCATGGGAAGACCTTCGCCTCCTCCCGCAGGATATGTACGAGCTTCTGAGCCGCCTCTTCCGGGGACTGGTACTCGATCATCTTCGCCCCCGTGCGCGGTGCCGGCAGCTCGAACCGTTCCGGGACGGACCGTGGGTGCGCCGCCTCTCCGATCGCCGCCGCCACATCCGCCCAGCTCACCTTGGCGATCGGCGCCCTTCGGGACTTGAGGATGTTCGGCAGTCGCGCGGTCCGGGGGTCGTTCCAAGCTCGTTGGAGCGCGATCGCGCAGGGAAGGGGCGCGGTCCAGCTTTCCACGCCCTCGTCGGTCGCGCGCTGGAAGGTGATGGATTTCGTGGCCGCGTCGGCGCGGAGGTTGACCACCGCGCCGAAGTCAGGAATGCCGAGCGATTCCGCGACCGCGGCCGTCACGAGCCCTTCCTCGTCGTCGCCGCCCTGCTTGCCTCCGAGGAGGAGCTCATGGGGGATCTTCCCCACGGCAAATGCGAGCGCGCGGGCGACGATGCCCGGATCGTCCCCACCTTCGGTGGGAGCTTCGACCCAGGTGGCCTCATCGATCCCGAGGGCAATCGCGGCGCGCAGCACCTCCTCGGTCCGGGGGGCGGGTCCGAAGGCGACGGCCCGGACCTTGGAGCCCGGGACCGCTTCCTTCAGGAGGAGCGCCTGTTCGATCGCGGACTCGTCGTAGCCGGTGAGGACGAACTTGACCCCATCGGCGTCCGGCTGGGTCCCGTCGGAACGCGCCCTCAGACGCGTCTCCGCGTCCGGGACCGGCTTGATCAGAACGGCGATCTCCATCAGATTCTCCGGCCTCAGGCGTACGCTCGCAGCAGCTCTTTGGAGATGACAATCCGCTGGATCTCGTTCGCTCCCTCGTAGATCTGCGTGAGCTTCGCGTCGCGCAGGAGCTTCTCGACGGGGTACTCCTTCATATATCCGTAGCCGCCGAAGATCTGGATCGCGTCGTCCGCGACCCGCATTGCCGCGTCGGAGGCAAAGCACTTGGCGATCGCGGACTCGAGCGAACCTCGCTGCCCACGGTCGATCGTCCACGCCGCCTGCCAGGTGAGGAGCCGGGATGCTCGGACGGCCTGGACCATGTTGGCGAGCTTGATCTGGATCGCCTGGTGGTCCGCGATCGGCTTTCCGAACGTGCGGCGGCCGAGCGAATACTTGGCGGCGTGGTCGAGCGCCGACTGCGCGATTCCCGTAGCGAGCGCACCGATCGGGGTCCGGGTCTGGTCGAGCGTGCGCATCGCGAGCGAAAATCCTTGCCCCTCGGCGCCGAGCCGGTCGGCGACGGGAATGCGCGCCCCCTCGAAGCGGACCGTGCTGGTCGAGCTCGCCCGGTGACCCATCTTATCCTCGTCCTTCCCGGGGATCAGTCCGGGGGTGTCTCGAGGGACGACGAACGCGGTGATCCCCTTGTGCCCGAGGCTGGGATCGACCGTCCCGAAGACCACATACAGCGAGGCGTGCGGAGCGTTGGTGATGAAGCACTTCTCGCCGTCCAGGACGTAGTGGTCTCCGTCGCGACGCGCGCGCGTCGTGACGGTGCCTGCGTCGCGGCCGCCCCCGGGCTCCGTGAGGCAGAAGGAGGCGAGGTGGTACTCCGCACAGAACGGGGTCAAGAAGCGCTTCCGCTGCTCCTCGGTGCCGCTGAGAAGTATCGGTTCGAGCGCGAGGCAGTTGGCGATGATCGAGGTCGTCATCCCGCCGCATCCCTGGGCGAGCTCCTCGACGATCAGGCATTGGTCCATCAGCGAGAGCCCGCTCCCGCCGTACTCGGCGGGCACGTTCAGGTTCATCAGGCCAAGGTCCCATGCCTTGCGGTAAATCTCCTCGGGGAACCGCGCGGCCCGGTCGCACTCGGCCGCGTGCGGCGCCATCTCGGTACGCGCGAACTTTCGGGCGAGGTCGCGGAGGCTCTCCTGGTCCGGTGTGAGCGAGAAATCCGGCATCGGTGACGACCCGGCGCGACTACCAGTACGCGATATATCACGACTTGGGTCGTGGCGGCCATGACGCGACCCGCCGGACGTCCGACCTCCCACCCGGTCGAGCTCGCGATCGGTGGGTACGCCCGCCTGGATCGGGGCCGGATGCGGCGCACGGGGGTTCCGGAGATCGTCCTCGCGAACGGAAAGAGTGCGGAGCACCTGGTGGGGATCCTGCGCGCGTTGCACCGGCGCGGCGAGGGGGCGCTCGTCTCCCGACCTACGGCGGTCCAGCTGCGTCGCCTGCGGGTGGAAATGCGTCGGGGCCTCCCGATCCGCGAACTCGCGGGCGGGCGGGTGCTGCGGCTCCTCGGGCCGCTCCGGGTCCGTTTCACTCCCGGGCCGATCGCCCTCCTCACCGCCGGCACGGGCGACGTCGCGATCGCCGAGGAGGCGCGCGCCGTCCTGGAGGAGCTCGGCATCCGGACCGTGACGGCCTACGACGTGGGGGTGGCCGGATTGCATCGATTGCTGCGCGCGGTCCGCCGGCTGGAGCGCCGCCGGCCCCGATGCTACCTCGTCTTCGCGGGTCGGGAAGGTGCGCTCGCCACGGTCGTCGCCGGATTGGTGAGAGCCCCTGTCGTCGGGGTGCCGGTCTCGATCGGCTACGGACGCGGCGGGGGGGGAGAGGCCGCGCTCTCCGCCATGCTCCAATCATGCGCGCCGCTCGCGGTCGTCAACATCGACGCGGCGGTCCCGGCCGCGTTGTTCGCCGCCCACCTCCTCGCGCGACGCGCCCCGCTCCGACGGTAGACCTGGGGCGCCCCGGGGAGCGCGCCCCGGGGACGCACGGAACGGGTGGGATCGCTCACGCAACTCTAAGAACCGCCTTCGCGTCGGGGCGCGGAGGGCGATGCTCGAGCCGGCGGCGTGGGGAGCGATCGTGGTCTTCGCGGTCGCACTCCTCCTCGTCGCTCGCTGGGAGCGATATCGGGCGGCGTTCGCCCTCGGCGGGGCCGCGCTGGTCGTTGCGATCGGATGGGTGCCGATCTCCTCTCTTGTACCGACGACCGCATCCGGCACCGCTGCGGTCATCGATTGGAACACGCTCGGTCTCATCGTCGGCGTCCTCCTCTTCGCGGCGCTGCTCGGGACCCTCGGGCTCTTCCGTGCCGCTGCGGTCGCGATCGCGGCACGGACCGAGGGCCGGCCGGTCGTTCTGTACGCGTCGCTCACCCTGCTCGCGGCCGTACTCAGCGCGTTCGTCAACGCGATCGCCGTGATGATCCTGCTCGCGGCCGTCACGCTGGAGATCGCCCGACATGCCGGACAGAACCCGATCCCGCTGTTGCTGGCGGAGATCTCCGCCGCCAACATCGGCGGAACGATGACCCTTATCGGCAATCCCCCGAATCTCATCCTCGGCGAGTACTTCGGTTACACGTTCCTCGACTTTCTACTGTACGCCGCCCTACCGGCGCTCGCGGCGCTCGTGGTGGTCCTCTATCTGTTCTCGCGGCAGGTCGATCGTCTCCCCCCCGAGACACCCCTGTCCCTTCCGCCGCTTCGGGCCGAGTTCCCCCTCGCTCGGACCGCTGCGACGCTCGGAGTGTTCACGGTCCTGCTGCTCTTCCTATCGGTCCCGGGAGGGTTCGGGGTCCCGGTCTGGGTGATCGGATTGGTCGGCGGCCTCCTCGCCCTGGCCCTCTCGTTTCCCCGGTACACACGGATGGTCGTCCGCTCCTTCGACGGGGAGATCGTGCTGTTCCTACTGGGCCTCTTCGTGCTCGTCGGGAGCCTCGTGACCACCGGTGCGGTCGACGCGTTCGCGGACGGGCTCGCCTCTATCGGGACCCGAAACCTCCTGGTGATGGGCTCGATCCTCTTCTGGACCCTTGCGATCGTCTCGGCATTCATCGACAACATCCCGCTGGCCGCCGTGGCGGGGCCGCTCATCGCTCGCCTATCGGCCGCCACCGGACTCGCGGTCCGGCCTCTCGTCTTCGCCTCCGCGCTCGGGCTCGGGATCGGGGGCAGCGGATCGCCGATCGGATCGGCATCGAACATCGTCGCGCTCTCCGCCGCGCGGCGGGGAGGCGTGACCATCGACTGGCCTACGTACCTCAAGCGGGCCCTGCCGATCACCTTCGCGGCGCTGGCGATCGCGAACCTCGTCTGGCTCTTCCTCTTCTAGTGGACGACGGTCCATCCACGCGGGAAAGGCATCGCGACGCCGATGCGGACTTCGCGCCCGACCGCCTCGCCTCGCTACGCCGGGGAGAGAGTCCGGGGAGGTGGGCGGAGTCTTTTTGTTACCTTCGGTTCGTTCTGGAACCGTGCGCGGGCGGACGGCGTTCCTCTCAGAAGAGGCGGAGCAGGAGGAGCGGGAGGGCCGCGACCGCCTCGAAGAGCTCGACGCGAAGCTGCGCGTCCTCCATCAGCGCCGGCAGGACCTGATCGACCAGGTCCGTCAGCTGAGCGCAGAACAGAAGGCCCTCTACGACTCCCGACACGCGCCGCAGGCCGTCGCCGAGCAGCGGTACGAGGAGCACCGCCAGATGGGCCGGGAGATCGCCCGGCTCCGCGACGCGCGGAACGCGGCGCGTGCCAAGCTCGACGAGCTGACGGCCCGGGCGCGCGAGATCCGCTCCGAGATCCCGGCCAGCGAACGGGTGCGGCCCGAGCACGTTCGCAAAGAGATCGCCGAGCTCGAGAACCGCCAGCAGACGCGGGCCTTGCCGATCAAGGAGGAGAACGCGCTCATCGCCCGGCTCCGAGAGCGCACGCAATTCCTCAAGGAGCTGGAGGCGCATGCGGCCATCCTCGCCGAACACGAGAAACGATTGAAGGACGCCGAGACCGCGATGCGGGAGGCGCGCGGCGAGGTCACCCGACTAGGGACCGAATCGGTGCGTCTGAAGACGGACCGGGAAGCCAAGCTGGATGAGGTGCGTTCCAACCTGGCCGCCCAGGGATCGGTCGTCGCCCAGATGCGCGCAAAGGGGGCGTTGCGCCGCCAACTGATGGAGAAGCTCGACGCGACGAACCGGGAGTTCGCGACGCTCGACCGCGAAGCATTGCAGATCCTAGAGAAGTCGCGCCAGCGTCGGGACGAGGCACGCGCGGCCGCGCGACAGTTCTCCCCCGGGCGACGTGGACCCGGTCCCGAGGAGGTCCGCGCGCGCGTCGCGGAGTCGACCCTCGAGCAGCTCAAGAAGAACGGACGGGTCACCCTGCGCTAGGGTTCCTCCGATGATGGGCGGAGCGTTCCGCCCGGCGGGCCATTCGACCCCTGAGGTTGAAGGACCCGGACCCTCCCGCGATGCCTTCCACGTTCCCGCGTGCAGCGCTACCGAGCGCTCCGTTCGCTCAACATGGGGTTGGCCCGGGGACCGTAGCTCAGACCGGAGAGAGCCGGCGCCTCCCGCGCGACCGGGTCCTCCGCGGCGGGCCCTGTCGGGCCGTCTACGGGGACTGGTTGGATCGCCGCGTCAGAACGATCCCCATACCGATGGCGGCGACGGCCGCCACCGCGGCAGCCCCGATGAGCACCCACCCCAACAATGGGATCCCGCCCGAAGAGGTGGCGGCGCCCCCCGTGGAGGTGAACACGATCGCCTGGCTCACGTCCGCATCGTTCACCGTCACCGCGCCCGACGGTGGGCTCGCGGTGAACCCCGTTACCGACCCCACACTGAACCTGTAGGTCCCGTTCACGATCCTCGGGAACACGATCGAACCATTCACACTCGACCCCGCGACCCCGTTCAATGTGACCGTCCAGCTCGTTCCCATCGCGAGCCCCGTCTCCGTGAACGTCACCACGAACGGGCCCGGCGGGACCAAGGTGAACACGATCGCCTGGCTCACCCATGCCCCGTTCACCACCAGCACGCCGGACACCGGACTCGCGACGAACCCCGTGACCGACCCCACGCTGAACCCGTAGGTCCCGTTCACCATCCCCGAAAACGCCATCGAGCTGCCCACACTCGACTCCGCGACCCCGTTCCACGTCACCGCCCAACGCGTTCCCGTCGTGAGTCCCGTCTCGGTGAACGTCACCACGTACGTGCCCGGCGGAACCGGAGTGAACACGATCGCCTGACCGGCGTCCGCACCGTTCACCGCCACGACGCCCGATACCGGGCTCGCGATGAACCCGCTGACCGACCCCACGCTGAACCCGTAGGTCCCGTTCAGGATTCCCGGGAACGCCATCGAGCTACCCACACTCGACCCCGCGACCCCGTTCCACGTCACCGCCCAGCCGGTTCCCGTCGCGAGTCCCGTCTCCGTGAACGTGACCACGTACGTGCCCGGTGGGACCGGGGTGAACGCGATGGCCTGGCTCGCGTCCGCACCGTTCACCCTCAGTACGCCCGACAACGGGCTCGCGATGAACCCGCCGACCGACCCAATGCTGAACCCGTAGGTCCCGTTCAGGATCCCGGGGAACGCGATCGAGCTCCCCACTCCCGACTCGGCGGCCCCGTTCAACGTCACCGTCCAGCTGGTACCCGTCGCGAGTCCCGTCTCCGTGAACGTAGCAAGGTACGTACCCTTGGGGATCGGAGTGAACACGACCGCCTGGCTCACGTCCGCTCCGTTGATGGCCACCACACCCGACAGCGGGCTCGCGATGAACCCGCTGACCAACCCCACGCTGAACCCATAGGTCCCGTTCACGATCCCCGGGAACGCGATCGAGCTCCCTACTCCCGACTCCGCGGCCCCGTTCAACGTCACCGTCCAGCTCGTTCCGGTCACGAGCCCCGTCTCGGTGAACGTCACCACGTACGGGCCCCACAGGATCGGAGTGAACTCAATCACCTGGCTCACGTCCGCACCGTTCACCGTCAGCACCCCCGACAACGGGCTCGCGACGTACCCGAGGACCGACGCCACGTCGAACCTATAGGTCCCGTTCACGATCCCCGGGAACGCGATCGCGCTACTCGGACTTGACTCCACGACCCCGTTCAACGTGACGGTCCAGTTCGTTCCCGTCGCGATTCCCGTCTCGGTAAACGTCGCGCGATACGCCGCGAACGGGTCATAGGTGGACGATCCCGCGCTCGGGTCGTTCGCCCCGCTGATCGTGAAGCTCCCGCTCGCCGCGCTCGTGTACCACGTCTTGTTGTTCACGGCTACCGTGAACGAATACGTCCCGTTCACCAGTCCTGCCACCGTGATCGTGTCCGATCCGCTCGCCACCCCTTTTGAAACCGACGGGTGGCCCGTAACGTTCGCGAACCAGAGCGTCCCGCTCGGCAGTCCCGCCTCCGTGAACGTCGCCCCATAGGTGGAGGGGGGAGCGAGGGTGGGCACGACGATCGTGGTGTCGGATAGCGTAACCGTGGCGGATTCTGCCAGTGCCCGCCCGTCCATCTGGGTTCCCGCTGCCATCGTGATGGAGGCGGCCACCATGACGGTCCCCTCGGTCGTCGAACCCGCTGCGAACGTGGCCGAGCTGCCGACCACCCAGAAGACGTTCGCGGCTTGCGTGCCGTGCGTCAGGATGATCGCGCGACCCCCGGTGATGGAGAGCGCGGACCCCACCTGGAAGAGGAACACGGCGCTGGAGTTCCCCTCACCGTTCAAGGTGAGGTCCCCGGAGGCGATCGTGAGCGTGGAGGTCGATGCATAGAGTCCCGGAGTCAACGTCTGCCCACCGATGTCTCCGGCGACCGTTATAGGGCAGTTGTTACGGCCCATGGCGTTGTTGAACGCGATCGACAGATTGACCTGGGCCCCCGCAGCGGCCGGGTTGGAGATGTTCTCCGTACCGGTCAACGTTCCCGGAGGGAACCCTGTGACGGTGGCCGCCGGGCTGACCCCGAGATCTCCGGTCAAGGCGCTGGGCCCGGCGTTGGTGACCGCGGACCCGGCAAGGACCGCGTAGCTCCGGGCCGAACCTAGAGGAACCGGGGCTTGTCCGCACATCGGGGCGGGGCTGAGATGTCCCTGGGCGCCGCTCGAGGTGGGCGTGGTTGCAGAGGCCCCCGACGTCCCAGTCGACAGCGGAGCCACCACGGCGAAAAGCATCGCAAAGGTGACGAGTAGACCCAAGGCACGAATCCCTGCTCGCCTACGATCCATCGGCATATGGCTCCCTCCTATCGGTGCATCGACGCAACCTTCGATCCGGGTCCGAGGGGATAGGGTGTCCCTGAATTCCAATTAAGCCGGGAGCACGCGGCTCTAGCCCGTACG
>JBEKEW010000034.1:0-10159 GCA_050013635.1 Thermoplasmata archaeon
CGTATCCCCGCGCGATGTGAGTGAACATCCGTTGGATGTCGCGCTCGAACGACGGCTCCGTCCGATCCGGATACGGCGATCCGTCTTCGGCACGGCGTCCGGTCGGTTCCGCCCGAGCCGCCGTCATATCGCTCGAGGACCACCGCAGCGGCTTAACGGTGTCCCGAAGGACCACCGCACGACGCCGGAGACGATCCTGCGGTCCCGTCGGCAGGTGTCGTAAGCGTTAATTAACGAGGCCCGGCTCGGAGGGGGGATGGCAGGCGAGGCACGGGGGGACCCGTCGGTGATCGAAGGTCGGTCGGTGGCGGACCTCTCCGCCACTCGCCAGATCGCCTTCTGGGCGTTCGCGGCGCTCCTCGTCCTCGCGATCGTCTTCTACATTTGGTGGGGCCTTTCCTTCGGAGTGTGGATCGACAACGGAGTGTACGCTGTCGTCGCGACGCTCGCGGCCTTCGGCCTCGCCGGCATGTGGCTCGTCATGCCCAACCCTCCACCCCCAGCCCTTCCGCCTCCCACCAACTGAGCCGGACTCTCGCCGAGGTAGCCGCCCGTACGCGGGCCCGCCCCATCCGCGGAAAGGTGATTTCAACCACCGGCCGTTACCCGAGCATGGCCGCCGCCCGCTCGTTCTGTCGGCTTCGCCGGGAGATCGCCCCCGGCACGCGCGTCAGCGCGCTCGTTCCCGAGCAGGGGATGTGCCTCTCGGCATTCCTGGTGCTCTCCCCACCCGCCCACCCCGGCGCCGTGCTCCTGGGCCGGATACGTCCCGAGGCCGACTGGGAGCAGATCGGAGGACTCGATGCGAATCGGCTCCCGGCGGTACAGGGCGGATGGATGCTACCTTCCTGCCACCTGATGATCTACGAGTCGCCGCACGACGCGGCGCGCCGGATTGTGCGCGAGCAGCTCGAGCGCGCGGACCTCGCGCTCGGCCCCCCGCTCGTAGTCTCGGACACGTCGTCCCCGGCCCACGCGGCCCCCGGCGCGCTGCATTGGGATCTGGGCTTCGTCTTCCCCGGAGTGTGGGAGTCCACCTCGGCCGCTCCCCCGGCGCCCTGGTCCCGGCTGGAGCTCGTCGAACTGTCGGGACTGCGAAGCACCGATGTCGTCCGAGGCCAGGCCGACATCCTCGCGTACGCCGGCCGACGGCTCGGTGCGTGAACGTTCGTGGTCCACCGGACCGGGAGCGGCCGAAGATCGTCGGGTACTTCCGGCCTATCGATCCGCTGGAGTCGTGACGGGTCTGCGCCTGGTGGGAGGCAGAGAGACCTATCGAGTTCCCTCGGGTCGATGACGAACCACGTCGCGGTGGCCGGTCCCGAGCGTTCTCGCTCCGGCGTGGGGAGGTCGTCGCACTACAGGGGTCGGGAGGCGAGCACCCAGACCCCTCCGTCCGTCGAACCGCAGGCGATGCACGGGCCGGGACCGCGCGGCTCGAGGGGCACGGTGCTTTCGGGCGTACCGAGGACCGCCCCATCGATCGCCTGTTCGATCCGGCGACCGCACGGCTCCCCTCCACACCAGCGGACCATGCGGATCTGGGTCGATCCCGCGAGCTCGGCGAGGGTATCGGCGTACGCAAAGGAGGTACGGAACCGCTCGGTCGCCTGCTCCGTCAGCGCGCGGTCGAAGTCGGCAAGGCGACGATCGACTTCGGCCTCCAACTGGTCGAGGGAAAAGCTCGACTTGCGGCCCAGCCGGTCGGCGGCCGTCACCGTCCGCTGCTCGGCTTCCCGTCGTCCGAGTTCGAGGCGCAGCGGAACGCCGAGCAGTTCCCAGTGGTAGTACTTGGCCCCCGGGCGCGCGTCGCTGGCGTCGATGTGGACGCGTCGTCCCTGACGTCGCAAGCGGGCGGCGACCTCCTGCGCCATCGCCACCGGGTCGGCGGCTCCCGCCGCGACGGGGATCGGGACGATGACGACCTGGTACGGGGCGATCGCCGAGGGGAAGACCACCCCCTTGGCATCTCCGTGGACGGCGACGATCGCGCCGAGGAGTCGCTCCGAGAGCCCGAACGTGGTCTGGTGCACGAACCGCGAGCTCCCGTCGGTCGTCTCGTACTGGATCCCGTACGGCCGGGAGAAGTTCTCGCGGTAGTGGTGGATGCTACCGATCTGGAGCGTCCGTCCTTCCCCGACCGGTATGTCGAGGGCGACGGAGTAGAACGCCCCCGCGAACTTGTCCCATTCCGGACGGCGTACCGGAACGTACGGCAGGTCGAACGCCGCGGCCATCTTCGCGAACGCGTCCAGGTTCGACCCGACCCGGGCGGTCGCGGTCGCCTCGTCCACCTGGCAGGTGTGCTCCTCGAAGAAGTGGATCTCACGGACGCGGATGAACGGTCGGGTCGTCTTCGTCTCGTAGCGGAAGGTGTTGACGATCTGGTAGACGTTCAGCGGCAGATCTCGGTGGGAGCGCACCCAGAGCGCGAAGATCGGGTACATCGCGGTCTCGCTGGTCGGGCGGAGCACCAGCGGGACGTCCAGATCGGCGAGCCCTCCCTTCGTCACCCAGTAGACCTGTGCGTTGAACCCCTGGATGTGCTCGGCCTCCTTGGCGAACTCGGTCGCCGGGATCAGCGTCGGGAACTCGACCGCGTTCGACCCCGTCACCTCGATCTCGCGGATGAGCACCTCGTCCAGGCAACGTCGGGCGCGGAAGCCGTACGGGGTCCAGACGTTCATCCCCTTGACCGGGTACCGCTTGTCGGTGAGGTCCGCCGCCTCGACCACGGCGAGGTACCAGTCCATGAATGCGGTGCGCTTGTCCGGGAGTTCGGCCATGGGTCCGTCGAAGAGGGGGGTCCCTGGATTATAACCGTAACCCGAGGCGCGCGCCATCGAACGAAGGCGGAGCGGGCCCCTCGTGCGCTCCGACTCTGCGAAGAGCGAGGACTCCGATAGCGACCCGCCGGGTTCAAGAACTCCGCCGGGCTCGGCCACGCCGGTCCGGACACGATGTGGGAGAGCGAAGGGCATCGGGGGCCCGGGATCGGCGGCCCCCGGGGTCAAGGACCCCCGATCGATCCCCGAAAGACGGTCGTTCCGCGCGTGCTGGTCATGCTCCTCTTGGTCGGCCTCTTCGCCGAGTTCGTCATCGGGGTTGCCGTCTCGGTCTGGGGACCCCTCCCGCCGTCGTCCGTCGCCACGCTCTTCGGGCCCAACGCCGGCTCGTACGGGTGGCTCTCCGTCCACGCCATCCTCGCCGTGCTGCTCGTGATCCTCGGGATTCTCTTGATCGCCTCCATCGGGCGTCTCCACCGTCCTCGCCTCCTCTTCGGAGCGGTCGCCGCCTTCGTCCTCGTCCTGCTCGCGGCGTTGTCGGGGTATGGGTTCGTCGCGGGTTCGGGCAACGGCTCGTACGTGGTCCTCATGGGGGTATTCTTCCTCGTCGCGTGGACCTTCTACGTGATGGTCGCGACGCGACTGCGACGCGCCGCGTGGATGGCGATGCGCCGGGAACGGATGAACTCCGGCGCGCCCCCGGCGGCCTAGATCCGCGGCGGTCGGGGTGCATGAGCACCTAGACGGTTAAGCTCCGGGGCTCCTTTGGAGACCGGCCATGCGGCTGGTGGTGTGCATCGATCGCGACGACGACCTGGGCCGCAAGGCCGGCGTCGCCGGGCCGATCGTTGGGCGGGCGGCGGTCATCGATGCCGCCACGCGCCTCGGGATCGCGGACCCCGAGGACAGCGACACGAACGCGATGTTCGCCGCGGTCCGGATCCTGGACGAGATCCTGAAGGCCGGGGACGCCGGCGAGGTCTGCGTGCTCACGGGGTCCCCCAAGGTCGGACTCCTTTCCGACACCCGGGTCGCCGAGCAGTTCGACCAGGTGCTCGAGCGGGTGAAGGCGACCTCGGCGCACCTCGTGAGCGATGGCGCCGAGGACGAGCATCTCTTCCCGATCCTGGCGTCACGCCTGCGGATCGACGGCGTGCACCGGGTCTACATCCGTCAGAGCGCGAGCATCGAATCGACGTACTACACGATCATCCGCGCGATGAAGGATCCGAAGCTCCGCGCGAAGACGATCCTTCCGGTCGCCCTCGTGCTGCTGGTCCTGGGGATCGCGGCCGCGGGCGGGGTCCTCGTCTGGGGCGTGGTCGGGATCGCGATCCTCCTCGGCGTCTACCTCATCTTCTGGACGTTCGACATCGACGAGGGGATCATCGATGCGGTGCGTTCCGCGTCCCGGGACGTCCGCACCGGTTCGGTCGCGTTCGGCTTCGGGCTCTTCTCCGTCGCGCTCGTCGGGGTCGGGTTCTTGGAGGGGTACAATGCCTACGTCGCGAACCTGCCGAACGGAGCGCTCGACGGCCTCCTGTCGTTCCTGCAAAGCGCGGTCATCTGGTGGATCATCGGCGCGTTGCTGTGGGAGTGCGGGCGGGCGTTGCGGCGCTACCTCGCGCTCGGACGGTTCCCCCGCTCGTTCGTCGTGGCGACGACGTCGGTCGTCGGCATCGGTTTCATGAGCTACGGGGTGAT
Source organism: Thermoplasmata archaeon (assembly GCA_050013635.1). Taxonomy (GTDB): domain Archaea; phylum Thermoplasmatota; class Thermoplasmata; order Lutacidiplasmatales; family UBA184; genus Lutacidiplasma. The sequence goes on from JBEKEW010000034.1 coordinate 4,491, forward strand.
CTACCTCGTCCAGTATCTCCAGAACGTGGGGTCACCGGCGGAGCTGCCCGTGACGGTCGCGTTCGTCATCCTCGGGCTGGGCCTGGTGATCACCGCGGGGATCTTGCAGCAGTACTTCAAGTCGATACTGAACCGCGGGGTCGCCGAGCCGTCGTCGGGCTAGCGCCTTCCGCGCGGGCGGACCTACTCCCACCCTTGGAGACGCGCGACGTGCGCCAAGTGCTCGGGCGGGATCTCGAAGCCGCACCGCTCGCGCAGCACCTGGGCGATCCCCTCCAGGCTCGGGTTGATTTCGCGCGCTCGCGCCCCGAGCGTGCCGAGGTCCTCCCAGTAGTTCCACGGGAAGACGACCCAGACCCACGACTCCTTCGGGATCTCCTCCGCGAAGTACGTCGGTTTGTGCTTGGCGTGCGAGATGTGCAGGAAGGTGGCGGTCTCGGCCCGGCGGGGGTGCTGGGCGCGGGCCGCCTCCAACGCGAGGCCCAGGCTCTCTCCGGTGTCGGTGATGTCGTCCGCGATCAGCACGTTGCACCCCGCGACCGAGCCGCTCAGGCCCTCGGTCAGCTCGGCCGTGCCGGCGGGGGTCGCGGTGACCCCCCAGTGCTGCGCGCGCAGCGACACGACCCGCTTGACCGAGAGCCGGTCGGCGAGGAGGCGCGCAGGGACCCACCCTCCGCGGGTCAGCCCGACGATCGTGTCGGGGATCCGGTCCACCGCCCGGACCTGCGCCGCGACCTCGTCGGCCCAGCGGTCGACATCCGCCCACGTCGCGACGCGACACCGGGGGAAGTCGACCATCGAGGACCGAGACCCTACGGGTGGAACCCGCGGATGGTGAGCGCGTCGACCACCCGCTGGATCGCGAGCACGTACGCCGCCGTCCGGTTGTGGATCGAGTACTGCTCGGCGATCTTGTGGGTGTCCGCGTAGGACCGCACCATCACGCGCTCCAACCGCTGGTTGACCTCGTCGAGCGTCCAGAAGAACCCTTGCAGGTCCTGGGCCCATTCGAAGTAGCTGACGGTGACGCCCCCCGCGTTCGCGAGGATGTCGGGGAGGACGGTGATCTTCTTCTGATGGAGGATCTCGTCCGCCTCGGGAAGCGTCGGACCGTTCGCGGCCTCCGCGACGATCTTCGCTTGGATCTTGTCCGCGTTGCGCTTGGTGATCACGTTCTCGAGCGCGGCCGGGACCAGGATGTCGACCGGGAGTTCGAGGATCTCCTCGTTCGTCACCGGCTTCGTGCCGGGGAATCCGACCACCGAGCCGGTCTTCGCCTTGTGCGCCGCGACCGCGTGCGGGTCGAAGCCGTCGGCCTTGTAGATCCCGCCCTTGGTATCCGAGGCGGCGACGATCTTCGCGCCCTGCTCATCGTGCAGAACGTTCACGGCCACCGATCCAGCGTTGCCGAATCCCTGGACCGCGACGGTGCCGCCCTTGACGCGGACGCCGGCGGTCTTCGCGGCCTCGCGAACGACGTAGGCGCAGCCGCGCCCGGTCGCCTCGCCCCGGCCCTCACTTCCGCCGATGCTGAGCGGCTTTCCCGTGACGACGCCCGGGACTGAGTATCCCTTCTGCATCGAGTAGGTGTCCATGATCCACGCCATCGTTTGGCTGTCCGTGTAGACATCCGGTGCGGGAATGTCGATCTCGGGGCCGATGATCGGGGAGATCTCGGTCGTGTAGCGTCGGGTCAGGCGCTCGAGTTCCGCCTTGCTCATGTGCTTCGGGTCGCAGATGACGCCGCCCTTCGCTCCCCCGTAGGGGATGTTGACGACGGCGCACTTCCAGGTCATCCATGCCGCGAGGGCTCGGACCTCGTCCAGCGTCACTTGCGGGTGGTAGCGAATGCCGCCCTTGGTCGGGCCGCGGGCCATGTTGTACTGGACCCGGTATCCCGTAAAGACGTGGTACTTGCCGTTGTCGAGACGGACCGGGAAGTTGACCGTAAGCTCGCGCTTCGGGCTCTTGAGCACCTCGCGGATTCCACCATCTATATGGAGGAGATCGGCGACGATGTCGACCTGGCGCTTCGCTGTCTCAAACGGATTTGCTGCGGTGCTGTCGCTCGGCATATTGAATCCCCCGAAGGGTGCACCGCAATTTGGAAGATGGTACTTAACCTAACTCCTCTGTGAAGGCGCCGCACGGCGTGAAATGCGCTTCACTCCGATCTCGAACGGTTGCCAACCCGCGGTGGGGAGCGGAGACCGCCCGGACGGCACCGCCCAGTACGCACCCCGCCCTCGCTCGACCCGTCCCACTACGGTGAGCGTACCCCCGACCGAGAGGACCGCCTGCCTCGCTCGGTCCCGGGCGGACGCGGGGATCGCTGCGAGGAGTTCGTAATCACCTCCGAAGAATCCGGCCTCCTCCCGATCCGCTCGGCCCAGGGCGACGAGCGAAGGGTCCCACGGAATCGCTTCGGAGTCCACGACCATCCGCAGCTTGCTGGCGCGGGCAAGGAGGCGCGTCGAATCTGCCAACCCGTCCGAGGTGTCGATCATGGCGTGGGCGAACGGGGCGAGCGCGGGGCCTTCCCGCACCCGCGGACGCACATCCAGCAGGGCGACCAACGTCGCGCGACGCCGGTTCGGTCGACGGGTCCTCCAGCGGCGCCACGCCGAGCCCCCGCGTCCGACCGTCCCGGTGGTGACGAGGAGGTCCCCGGGTCGAGCCCCCCCTCGGGGGGCGAGCGTCCGCGGGTTCCCCCATCCCACCACCGTACTGACGACCGCTCGCACCGGGGCCGGTTTGGTGTCCCCGCCCACGACATGGGCATCGAACCGTGCCCCCGCCTCTTCCGCACCGCGGAGGACCGACTCCGCCCAGCGGCGGGGCGTTCCCGGGGGCAGCAAGAGCGCGAGGAGGATCCCCGCCGGCCGGGCGCCTTTCGCGGCAGCGTCCGATAAGCTGACGCCCGCGGCCGCGGCACCGATCGCCCGGGGCGGAGAGTCCGCCACGAAGTGGGTCCCCTCGACCAACGCATCCGTCGTGAGGACCGCGACCGAGCCGGCCGGCGGCCGTAGCGCCGCGGCATCGTCGCCGATCGGCAGAGCCCCCGTACGCCCCGCCGGGAGGTGCGTCGCGATCCACCGATGGAAGGCGCGCTCGTCGATCGGCGAGGAGGGGTCCGTCCGTCGTCGGGTCATCGCGGGTTCACTTGTACGGAATGAAATCGCGACCGAGGAGCTCCCGACCCAGGATGATCCGCATGATGTTGAGGCCCCCCTCGGCTCCGACCATGTAGGACATGACGCCGCGCAGGCCGAGCTCGAGCCCGACGTCCTTCGTGTAGCCGGAGGCACCGTACCACATCATCACGCGCTTTACGCACTCGAACGCGACCTGGGGCGCCATCAACTTGACACTGGCGACCGCACGGTCGACCTCCGAGCGATGCGAGGAGTCCCCTTGAAGGGTGTAGCGATCGAGGAGCCACGCCGCCCGGCGGCATTGCCACTTGACGGCCTCGACCTGGGTGTAGAGATCCACGAGCTCGAACTGCGGCCCTTCGAACTTGCCGAGCGCCTGCCCGAACACCTGGCGCTCGCGCAGGTACTTCATCCCCTCCTCGAGCGCCCGTTCCGCGGCGCCGACGCACGCCGCGCTCACGAAGGTTCGCGCGACCGAGAATCCCTCCATCGCAACGCCGAATCCCTTGCCCTCCGGACCAATCAAGAACCGGTCGGGCACGCGGACGTCGCTATACGTGATCGCCCCGGTCGAGATTCCCATGCGACCCATGTTCTCGAACTTCTGGGTCGCCGCGCCGTCGGATCGCGTGGGGACGTAGATGAAATTGAATCCCTTTCCGGGGGCTTTGGCGAGGGTGAGGTGACCTCCGCCGAGTCGCTTCGCCTCCTCCACGCCGGAGATGAACGCCTTCTCGCCCCGGATCACGAACGAGGTGCCGTCCCGCCGGGACTCGGTGTGCATCCCGTTTAGGTCGCTCCCGCCGGTGGATTCGGTGCTCGCGATCCCGAGGAACGCCGTGCCGGCGCAAACGGGAGGCAGCACCTCCTTCTTCGCGGCCTCCGTTCCGTGCCGGTTCAGGATGGTTCCCCAGCCCGCCTCGAGCAGGAAGAAGACGGCCGTCGCCATCGAGAAATCGCCGCGGCCGATCTCTTCGGAGGCGAGCTCGGTGAGGACCGTGGACGCGCCCATCCCCCCGTATTCGGGAGACACCGGCATCGCGAGCAGGCCGAGGTGGGCCATCTCGTGCAGGACCTCGTCCGGGATCCGACCCTCCGTGTCGATCCGCCGCTCGTTCGGACGGAGCACCCGGTCGCCAAATTTGCGGACCGCTTCCTGGAACACCCGCTCCTCGTCGGTGAGTTCAAACTCCATAATGACCGCAGGTGAAGACGCGGGGCGCACTAAAAGCGTTCGTGGAGCGATCCGCTGCGGCAACTCCTTTATCCCGGTGGCCGCTCGCGCCGATGGCAGGCGTCCCCATGCGGGTTCGAGTCGCCATCAACGGCTACGGGACGATCGGCAAGCGGGTGGCCGACGCGGTGGCAAAGCAGCCGGACATGGAGCTCGTGGGCGTCGCGAAGACACGCCCGAGCTACGAGGCCGAGCGCGCCGTCGCGAAGGGATACCGACTGTTCGTGGCCGGCAGCGGGAATCGCCAGGAGTTCGAGCAGGTGGGCATCCCCATCGCCGGCACCCTCGCGGACCTGTTGACCCAAGCCGACATCGTGGTCGATGCGGCGCCGGAGAAGGTCGGACGGGAGAATGCCGCCCTGTACCGGGCGGCGAAGGTCCGTGCGATCTTCCAGGGAGGAGAGAAGGCCGACATCGCCGAGGTGTCGTTCAGCGCGTTGGCCAACTTCGAAGCGGCACGGGGAAAGCACACCGTTCGGGTCGTCTCCTGCAACACGACCGGGCTCGCCCGCGCCGCCGCCGTCCTCGAACCCCGTTACGGGGTCGAGGACTGGGAAGCCACGATCGTGCGCCGGGCCGCGGATCCCGCGGAGTCCGGTCGCGGCCCCATCAACGGGATCCTTCCCACCTTCCACCTGCCGTCCCACCACGGACCCGATGTCCGGACGATCCTCCCGCACCTGCCGATCTCTACGACCGCGATGGTCGTTCCGACCACCTTGATGCATGTGCACGTCAATCGTGTCCGCCTGCGGACGGCACCGGCGAACACCGCCGAGCTGGTCGAAGCGTTCCGCCGCACGCCCCGGTTCCACGTCTTCCGTGAGTGGGAGCGGATCGCGGGGACTCCCCAAGTGATGGAGTTCGGGCGCGACCGCGGACTCGGGTTCAACGACGTGATGGAGAACGTGCTGTGGGAGAACGGGATCGCGGTGGACGGCCGGACCGCCCACTTCTTCCAAGCGATCCACCAAGAATCGATCGTGGTCCCCGAGAGCATCGACGCCATCCGGGCCATGTTCGACCTCGCCCAGGACGGTCCCACTTCGATCGCCATCACGGACCGGGCCCTCGGCCTCTCGAAGCCGTGACCGGGCGCGGCCGGCGTGAGTAATCATCTTATAGCGTCCCCGGGTCGCTTTTCTCGGATGTACTACCTAGACCACCGGTCCGACGTCGTCCGGATCCCTCCGGAGCGACTGGGGGCCCAATTGGAGGGCGTGCTGACCGAGCTCGCTCAGCAGCAGTTCGAGGGGAAGCTAGTCGACGGCCAGAACCTC
>JBEKEW010000035.1:0-9973 GCA_050013635.1 Thermoplasmata archaeon
TACGTTCAACTGGGGAACGGTTTCGAACTTCAGTTACGCCGGTAAGTTCGCGATCAACGGGCTTGCCGCCGGACAACCGGTCACCGAAGTGCTCGGCTGGTTGCTACCCTACACGATCGAGCTGGCCCTCTTGTCGCTCGTGATCATCCTCGCGGTCGCGATCCCGCTGGGCAATCTCTCCGCCGTTTACCGCAATCGGCCGATCGACCAAGCCTCCCGGGTGATGTCGTTCTCGGGGTACGCGTTACCGTCGTTCCTGTTAGCCGCCGTCCTGCTCATGGCGTTCGTCCTGTTACTGACGGCGCTCGGGGGTGCCCTGATATCCGGTCCGTGGTGTCCCTCCGGGGAGCCCGCCTACCTCGAGTTCTACGGCTCTTGGCCGTCCGCTACGAACCAATGTTACGGAGCGGCCGGTGCGGCGGTGAATCTGTACTACCCTAGCTGGCTCCAGTACGGAGTTGTCAGCCACCCGACCGGATTTCCGACGGCGGACGCCGCGATCCATGGGAACTGGTGGCTCTCCCTGGACACGCTGATTCGGATGGCCCTCCCGGCGCTCGTGATCGCGTTCGGCTCGATCGCCCTCTTGCTCCGGTTCGTACGGAACAGTATGCTCGAGGTCATGAACCTCGACTTCGTCCGGACCGCGCGCGCCAAGGGCGTACCGGAGAAGACGGTCATCAATCGCCACGCCGGCCGCAACTCGCTCAACGTCACGATCACCGTCTTAGGGCTCACCTTTGCGTTCTTCATCGGGGGCTTCCCCGTGATCGAGGAGATCTTCCACCTCAACGGTGTGGGATTGATCTTGGCGTTCGCGGTGAACGCCTCGAGCTACCCGATCGACGTGGCGCTGGTGTTCGGTTCGACGTTGCTGTTTACGTATCTGGTCGTGATCGCGAACATCATCGTCGATGTGTTGTATGCGTACCTGGACCCACGGGTCCGGCTGGGGTGAGAGGTCGTGGGAGCGAACACAACCGCGCCGGTCCCGACCGGCCACCGTCCTAGTCCGCGGTGGGATCAGTACAAGAGGACCTGGTACTTCCTGCGTCGGAACACGCTCGCCCTCGTGGGCCTGACCGTCATCATCCTCCTGGTGGCGTTGGCGATCTACGCCTTGACCATCCCGAACTCTACGATTCCCTGGAACAACCTTACCCAGTACTGCGGCACCAACGGGCCTTTCCATCTGCAGGGCTGCGTCAACGTCTGCACATATCCGGTGGGGACACCTCCGCCCGGCCCCAACTGCTACCAAACCCCCGCGACCGCGCCGTCCGTGGTCGCACCGACGCTCACGACATCGCCGTTATCGGCGGGCCCGTTACCGCTCGGTTCGTTAACGATCTCGTCGGGAGGCCAGTACTTCTTCAACACGTACCAGGGTATCGTGCGGGGTAGCGACTGGTCGTTAACGATCGCGTTCTCCATCGTCATCGGGGGTGCGCTGATCGGCCTCATCCTCGGGGCGGTCGCCGGATTCTGGGGCGGCCTCGTCGACGAGGTCATCATGCGGATCGTCGACATATTTCTCTCGATCCCACAGATCCTGTTCGTGATCATCGTGGTCTCGGTGGTGGACATCGATATCGAACAGAACGCCGCGTTCGCCGGATCCGACATTCGGATCCTGATCCTGATTTTAGCCTTCATGGTCGTCTGGTGGCCTTTCTACACCCGTATCGTTCGGGGTCAGGTCCTCGTCGTGCGGGAGCAGAAGTTCGTGGAGGCCGCACGGGCGAGCGGCGCGCAGCGGGGGCGGATCGTCCGGAAGCACATCATCCCCAACAGTGTTTACCCCGTCTTCATCCAGATGTCCCTTGACGTCGGCACGGTCCCCCTCCTGATCGGGGCCCTGGTCTTCCTCGGCTTCCGCATCTTCCCGTCCCAGTACTTCCCCGAATGGGGATCGGTGTCCGCCCTGTCCGCGACCGACATCCAGGAGTTCCTGCAAAGCTGCGTATCGTCGTGCGTCATCCCGTGGTGGCAGCTGTTCTTCCCGGGGTTCGTCCTGTTCATGTTCGCCATCAGCGTGAACTTCTTCTCCGACGGATTGCGCGACGCGCTCGACCCGCGGCTGAGGCGCTAGGAGGGGCCGTCGATGTCCGCTTCCTCTCGGCCGGTCCTGCCCCCGGAGTTCCTCGGCACGACCGACCAGAGCCCCGAGTTTCCGCGCGATGCCCCCGCGACCGCCACCGGCGATTCGAACGTGGTGCTGGACGTGCGCAACTTGCGTACCTACTTCTTCACCTACGACGGCGTCGTCAAGGCGTTGGACGGCGTGACGTTCAAGCTCCGCCGCGGGGAGACGACTGGGCTGGTCGGGGAGACGGGGTGCGGTAAGAGCGTCACCGCGTTCTCGATCACCCGCCTGATCGGCGATCCCCCGGGCCGGGTGATGAGCGGGAATGTCTACTACCGAGGCATCGACCTGCTCTGGGGCCTCGACGAGGAGGCGAAGTACAAGCCGATCCCGAAGTCGAACCGCGTGAAGGTCAAGCGCTCGTTCCGGAAGATCAAGGCCGCGATGGAACGGATGTCCGCCGTACGCGGGAGCGGGATCTCGACGATCTTCCAGGAGCCGAGTTCGGCGATGAACCCGATCTTCCAGGTCTCCGACCAGATCGGGGAGGCCCTCACCCTGCACCAAGGATTGTCGATCATCGATGGGCTGCTGGCCGCTACGCCGGATGCCCCCGAGGTCGGCCCCGCCATCGACGCCCTGATCGCGGCCGCGATCGGCGGGAAGCGCGAGGAGGTGCGAGCGGCTGCCGTCCGGCTCGGGGAGGCCGCGCATATCAGCTCCTTCGCCACCGAGGCGTTCTACATCGTTCGTGGGCCGGGGACCGCGGCCGGGGAGACCCGCCCCGACCTCGTGGCGGCCCTCGGCCGGTTCCGATTGAACCCGCTGCAGCGCGCGTTCCTCCGGTCTCAGCGCCGCCTGGTCGAGCTGAGAGGGGAAGAGCACCAGCTGTACCTGGAGGAGATGCGCGCGGGCGCGCTCCAGCGCGGCAAACACCGCGCGATCTCGGCGCGACGTTCGCGGGAGCGGCTCTCCCACTTCTACTACGGCATATGGGGCATCCGCTCACGCGCGCGCCACCCGATGAAGCAGGAGACGTTCTGGCGCACGGTCCGTCTCTTGGAAGGGGTCTCGATCGCGAACCCGGTCCAAGTGGCGAAGGGGTATCCCCACGAGCTCTCCGGAGGGATGCTCCAGCGGGTGATGATCGCCATGGCGCTCTCCTCGGAGCCGGATATCCTGATCGCCGACGAACCGACGACGGCGCTCGACGTGACGATCCAGGCCCAGATCCTGGAGCTGATGCGGGACCTGAAGACGCGGGTCGGGACCGCGATCCTGCTGATCACGCACGACCTCGCGGTCATCGCGGAGGTCGCGGATCGGGTCTGCGTCATGTACGCCGGGCTGATCGTCGAATCGGCCCCGGTCCGGGAGCTCTTCCAGCGGCCCCTCCACCCCTACGCTCAGGGGCTCCTTGCATCGATCCCCCGTCTCGACCAGCCCGACAAGGAGCTCACGTCGATACCGGGGTCGGTCCCGAACCTGATCACCCCGCCGACCGGGTGTCGATTCCACCCGCGCTGCCCGTACGCCATGCCGGTCTGTAAAGAACAGGCGCCCCCGACAACTTTGGAAGGGACCGATCACGAGGTCGCCTGTTATTTATACAAGGGACCTGTCGTCGCCGAATAGGGTTGATACCTTGACCACCGGCATGGACGACGACGTGGTTCCTTTGGTGGTCGCGGCGCGGAACCTGCGCAAGTACTACCCGATCCGAGGCGGGCTCTTTTCGACGCACATCGGGGACGTGCGGGCGGTCGACGGCGTCAGCTTGGACGTTCGCGAAGGCGAGACGGTCGGGCTGGTGGGAGAGTCGGGATGCGGGAAGACGACCGTGGGCCGGTTGATGCTGCGGCTCGTCGACCCGACGTCGGGCCAGACGTTCTACCGACCGCCGGCGGACGTGGAGGCCCGCCTGGATCGGCTCTACGACCAGCTCCGTCCGTACGCGGACAGCCCCGATGCGAAATCCGCCCCGGCCGAGGCCCAGGCCGCGCTCGGTGAGCTCGACGAGATCGCCGACCAGTACTCCCTGTACCGGATGGGCCCGCGCAAGATGCGCGAGCTCCGCGGGAAGCTCCAGATCGTCTTCCAGGACCCGTTCAGCTCGCTCAGTCCGCGGATGATCATCCGGGACGTCGTCGCCGAACCTCTCGAGATCCACGGCGTCGGCACCCGCACCGAACGGTACCAGCGCGTGGCCGAGCTCATGAAGGCCGTCGGGCTCAACCCGGACCACCTGTGGCGGTTCCCGCACGAGTTCTCGGGAGGTCAACGCCAACGCATCGGCATCGCGCGGGCCCTCGCGTTGCGGCCGGAGTTCATCGTGCTGGACGAGCCGACCAGCGCCCTCGACGTCTCGGTCCAGGCCCAGGTCCTGAACATCCTGAAGGAGCTGCAGTCCGAGCAGCGGCTCGCCTACCTGTTCATCTCCCACCACCTCTCGGTCGTACGTGCGATGAGCCACCGTGTGTTCGTGATGTATCTCGGCCAGATCGTCGAGTCGGCCCCGACCGATCCGTTGTTCTCCCACCCACTCCATCCGTACACCCAAGCCCTGCTCTCCGCGATCCCGATCCCCGATCCGACCCTGAACCGGGACCGGATCATGCTCCAGGGAGACGTGCCGAGCCCGGCCGCGCCTCCGCCGGGGTGCCGATTCCACACGCGATGCCCGGCGGTGATGCCGATCTGCTCGAAGGTCGAACCGCCGCTGATCGAGGTCCAGCCCCAGCATCGGGTCGCCTGCCATCTGTACCCCAACCCGATCGGATCCTCCCCGACCCTCGCCGCGGAGAGCGCCGTCGCGGGCTAGGTGGAGGGAGCGCGGCATGGCACCGCTGCTGCAACCCCCGGAAACGAACCGGGACTATACGCCACCGCTCGATCCGGCGACGCGGGCGCGGATCGAACGCGTTGCCGAGGAGAAGGCCCGGGCGCTCTCGGAGCCGGGGCCGTCGTGGCGCGAATGGGTCTTCTATCAGGCGTTGAAGTGGTGGCTCGCGATCGTTCTGATCGTCGGCGACAGCTGGGTCAGCGTTTTCTGGGTGGAGTTCGGGTCCCTGGGAGGCCGGGTGGCGTCCATCATCGTGACCATCTACGCGGAGTTCCTCCTGTACCGCTACCTCTGGTACCGGCCGAACCCGGAGCAACCTCGGATGCGCGGCAAGTTCCGCCCCACATGGTATCGGCCGGTCGAGTACGGGCGGTGGACTCCCGAAGCCGACCTGGTCCGATCGGGGATCGGCATCTACGATCGGCCCGAGGGTCCGGATCCGAAGGAGTTCCTGTAGTCGGCCGGAATCCCTTCCCCCGCTCGCGCCGATCCGTCCGCGCGGTAACATATACGCCGTCCGCATGCGAGCGACCATGGGAGCGCACCCTCGTCGCCTTCGCCTCGCCCCGTCGCTCCTCAGTGCGGATTTCGGCGCCCTCGGCGAAGCGGTCCGGGCCGCCGAGACGGGAGGGGCCGACGCGTTCCATCTCGACGTCATGGACGGACATTTCGTGCCGAACATCTCCTTCGGCCCGGCGCTCGTCCGGGCCGTGCGGGAACGAACGAAGCTTCCGTTGGACGTCCACCTCATGATCGACGAGCCGCTCCGCTACCTCAAGGCCTTCCGCGAGGCGGGCGGTGACACCCTCGTCTTTCACCTAGAGTCCCGCTCCGATCCGGCCGAGGTGATCCGGGAAACGCACCAACTGGGGGCCGCCGTCGGCGCGGCGCTCCGCCCGGATACGCCGATCGGCGCGGTCGATCGATGGTTGGAGGGGATCGACCAGGTACTCGTGATGAGCGTCCATCCCGGGTTCTCCGGGCAGAAGTTCATCCCCGAGGCGATCCCCAAGATCCGGGAAGCCCGCGCCCGGCTCGACCGCATCGGGTCGAGCGCGGACCTCTCCGTCGATGGGGGCATCACCGCCGACACGGCGATCGCCGCTGCGGAGGCCGGTGCTACGTTCTTCGTCTGCGGCAACTCCGTGTACGGCGCGGGGACCGTGGACGGGAACCTGCGCCGGATGCGCGCTTCGGTCGAGGAGGGCGCCCGGCGTGCGGTTCGCTGAGCTCGCTCGGGCGTACGAACAGCTCGAGGCGACGACCAAGCGCCTCGAGATGCGCTCGATCCTCGTCGAGCTGATCCGCTCGGTCGAGGGCCCGGAGTTGGGGATCGTCCTGTACCTGTCCCAAGGACTCTTGCGGCCCGAGTACGAGGGCGTCGAGCTCGGCGTCGCCGGCTCGTTGGCGCTCAAGGCGCTCGCCCGGGCGACCGGTGAGGAGGAGGCCGCGATCGCCCGACAGGCGCGGACCTCCGGGGACCTCGGCACGACGGCCGCCGAGCTGCTCGAGTCCGCGTCCCGGCGGGAGGAGGCGAAGCCTCTGGAGGTCCCCGAGGTCTACGCGAGGCTCCTGGATGTCGCGCGGGCGAACGGGGCGGGTTCCCAGGAAGCGAAGGTCGCGATCCTCGAGGAACTGCTCCGTCGGGCGAACCCTCTCGAAGGCAAGTACCTCCTCCGGTTCGTCCTCGGCACGCTCCGCGTCGGGGTGCGCGAGATGACGATGCTCGACGCGCTCGCGGAGAGGTTCGCACCGGGCGAGAAGCCGGCCCGACACGCGATCGAGGCGGCGTTCAACATGACCAGCGACCTCGGCCTCATCGCCGAGCGGCTCGCCGCGGGCGGGATACCGGCGCTCGAACGGCTCGGCCTCACCGTCGGTCGGCCGATCCGACCGATGCTGGCCGAACGCTCCAACAGCCTTGCCGACATCCTCGAGCGGATGGGGGGCCGCGCCGCCCTCGAATACAAGTACGACGGGCTTCGCGTCCAGGCCCACATCGCCCGGGACGGTTCGGTCCGGCTCTTCTCCCGTCGCCTGGAGGAGATCGGCCCCCAGTTCCCCGATCTGATCGAAGCGCTGGGGAGCGCGATCGGGCGCCGGCCGGCGATCATCGAGGGCGAGTGCGCTCCGATCGATCCGACCACGGACGAGCTGCGCCCGTTCCAGGAGGTCTCGCGCCGGCGCGGTCGCAAGCGCGACCTCGACCGCATGCAGGAGGAGGTCCCGGTCGCCCTGTTCGCGTTCGACGTCCTCATGGATGGGGGGGAGGCGGTGTACCAACTCCCGTTCCCGGAGCGGCGCCGGCGACTGGAGACGCTCCTGGTCCCCAACGAGGGGATCCGCCTCGCCGAGGACCGCGTGGTAACCTCCCTCGACGAGGCGACCCGCTTCTTCGACGAGGCGGTCGCCGGGGGGGCCGAAGGGGTGATGGCGAAATCGCTCCAGGAGGGGAGCAGCTACCAGGCCGGGGCCCGCGGCTTCTGGTGGATCAAGTACAAGCGCGAGTACGTCACGGGGTTGGCCGACTCGATCGACGGGGTGATCGTCGGAGCGTTCTCGGGCCGGGGCCGCCGGGGAGGTCGCTTCGGGGCCTTCCTCCTCGCGGTGTACAACGCCCGCACGCAGCGGTACGAGTCGTTCTGCAAGGTCGGGAGCGGCTTCGATGACGCGGCGCTCGTGGAGATGCCCCGGCGCCTGCACCCGCATGCGGCCGCCGAGCGTCCTCCCGATGTCGATACCGGCATCCGCGCCGATGCGTGGTTCCGTCCGGCGATCGTGATCGAGGTCCGGGGCGCGGAGCTGACCCTCAGTCCGATCCATCGCGCGGGGATCGGCCGCGTCAAACCCGAAGCGGGCCTCGCGCTCCGGTTCCCTCGCTTCACCGGTCGCTACCGGGACGATAAGGGACCGACCGACGCGACGACGACCGACGAGCTGCTCGAGCTGTACCGGTCCCAGAGCCACGGGGCGGCGCCGGCCGCGGACGCGGTTCGTCTGGGCCCAAAGACATAAGAAGGGCCCCAACCGTCCGACGGGCACGGGAACCGGATATGCTCGTGGAGATGACCGAACTGTTGGGCCGCCAGATCTACTCGCCGGACGGCCGCCTCGTCGGCGAGGTCGACAACCTCGTCGTCTCGGTGGAGGAAGCCAAGCTCGACGGGCTCTACGTCGTGGATTCCAGCCCGATGTTAGTCGAAGACTCCCGCCCGATCAACGTGCCGTACCGCTGGGTCTCGGCCGTCAACGATGTCATCCTCCTCAAGTACTTCCCGAAGCGGGTGTCGCTGAAGAAGGGCGCTCCCGCCGAAGGTGAGGACGATTCCGTCGCCCCGGCCGGCACCCGCTAACGGAGCGGGGATAGCCAAGCTAGGGCAACGGCGCAGGACTTAAACGGGCGGCCCGCGCGCTTCTCCTCGCGAACCGTTCCGAAGAGATCCTGTCGCGAAGGCGTTCGCCGGTTCAAATCCGGCTCCCCGCATCGTCCTCCCCACGTTCGAGAGATCCCGCGGTACCTATGCGACACGCACAGCTCCTCGCGCAGCTCTCCTCCATCCGCCCCTTCGAGCGTCCCCGCGCCGATCTCGAGCAGGTTCCGACCCCTCCCGAGGCCGCCGCGACGTTGCTCGAGGCCGCGCTCGCCGCCGGGGACATCTCGGGTCGAACGGTGCTCGACCTCGGCACCGGGACCGGAGTACTGGCGATCGGAGCGGCGCTGCTCGGCGCGGGCCGCGTCGTCGGCGTGGACTCGGACGCGACGGCTCTCGTTCGCGCCCGCGAGGAGGCCGCCCGTCTCGAAGTGGACGTACGGTTCGTCTGCCGCGAGGTGGGAACGTGGCCGACCGGGGCCGAGACGGTGCTGATGAACCCCCCGTTCGGAGCCCAGCGACGCGGGGCCGATCGCCCGTTCTGGGACCGCGCCTTCGCCCTCGCCGGGCGTGCGATCTACGCGTTCGCGCTCGCCGACTCCCGAACCTTTATAGCGCGCCGAGCGCTCGCAGCCTCTACCTACGTCGAATCTGTGCGACCGGTCCCGTGGGAACTCGTCCGCCTGTTCCCCCACCATCGCCGAGCCCGGGTCCCCATCCCGGTCGACCTCTGGGTGATTCGAAGGGAGCACCAACCATGACGCCCAGTGAAGTACCGAAGTTCGTCGTTCCCGGAGAGTACCTTGGAGCCGCGGAGGAGTTCGTCCCCGGACGCGGGACCTACGAGCACGACGGCCGCATCTTCTCGAGCCTGGTCGGGGTCCCGACGGTCGACCCCGCCGACCGCACCGTTCGCGTGGCACCAACGAACGGCGTGCCGACGATCTCCGAGGGGGACGTCGTCTACGCGCGGGTGGACGAGCTGAAGAGCGCGATGGCGATCTGCACCATCCTATCGACCACCGAGACCCGCCGCGGGATCCCGGGCGCCCCGGAGGGGACCGTCCACATCTCCAAGGTGAGGGACGGGTACACCGAGTCGTTGTCGACCGAGCTCGCGGTGGGCGACGTCGTCATCGCCCGGGTCCTCCAGGCCCACCCGTCGATCAAGCTGTCGACCGCGCCGTCGAACCTCGGGGTCATCTCGGCGCGCTGCCAGGTCTGCCACGGGTTGATGACCGTGGGGGAGAAGGCGCTCACGTGCCCTCGCTGCGGCAACCGCGAACAGCGCAAGCTCGCACTGGGGCCCCGGCCCTCGGTCCTCCCTTCGTGAACGCGCTCCCCGGGCCCAGCGAGCACGAGCGGACCCTCGCGCGGCTCGTCCGCGCCCACGACCGATGGAGGGGCCGCAGCGTCTTCAATCTCCTTCCGAGCGAGAACGCCGTCTCCCCGACGGCGCGCAGGTACCTGGCGAGCGACCTCGCGGGTCGCTACACGCTCCCCATCGAGGCCGATTGGCATGGGGAGAAGATCGACAACAGCTACACCGGAACACGGTACACGGACGCGATCGAACAGCTCGGTAACGCCGCCGCGGCCCGGCTCTTCCACGGCCGCTTCGCGACGGTCCGCCCGCTCTCCGGTCACATCGCCGCCCTCTCCGCCCTCGTCCCG
>JBEKEW010000036.1:0-9958 GCA_050013635.1 Thermoplasmata archaeon
AGGCCCGAGGATGGGCGGGTACCATGACGGGTCCGTTGCCCGGGTCTTCGACGGCACCCAGCCTTCCGACAAACGATCCCACGGAGCTGCTCCGACGCGTCGACCGGAACATGGCGAGCGTCGTCTCGGGGTTGAAGATCTTCGTGGTCGCGGTCATCGTATTAGTACTCGTTAACCTGGCCTTCTTCGCATAGACGGGGTGGGGAAGGCGCAGAGGCATGGCAACGACGATACCGAACCTCGTTCCCAGCGCCGCGGAGCGCATGAGGCCCACCGGGAGTGACGTATGGACGTGACCTCCGATGCGATCGGGCTCTCCCTCTTTCTTCTCACGGCGTTGCTGGCGGTCCTGTCGGTCAGCGGGCTCATCCGGTTCTATCGGTCCCGGGTGCCGTCCCAGTTGATGTGGGCGAGCGGCCTCGCACTCGCGGCCGCGGCGATGGGCATCGAGGCCGTGGTCTACGCCGGGATGGTATCGAGCGCGCTCCTCCAAGCGTATGTCTTCCTGTCCGCCGCGATCGTGGGGATCCTCTCGCTCGGCGCCACCCGGGTCCTGCGTCGCCCCCGTCTGGAAGAGGTCTACACCGCCTACACGCTCCTCGCGTGCGTGCTCGTGGCCGTGGCGTGCGCGATCGTCCCCCTGCCCCTCTCCATGGTGACCGACGGGATCATCATGGGGAACCCCCCGCTGTCGCTCATCGTCCTCTCGTCGCTCGTGACGGTACCGGCGACGATCGTCCTCCTGGTCGCGACCGCGGTCTCGCTGCGCCGCTCGTGGCGGTGGCAGACCCTCCTCATGGCCACCGGCGCGGTGATCCTCGGCGCCGGGGGAGCGCTCTACATCGCCTCCTTCCCGATCGCGCTCTACTACGCGGAGTTCCTGGGCATCTTCTTCCTGTTCCTGGGGCTGGTCAGCCTGCCCTCGACCGCGAGGGCCTCGGTCCCTGCGCCGACGGGCGCTGCCTGAGGACGCCCAGGGGGCGACCCCCTCGGAGGGGGCACGAGCGCCGACCGGCCCACGATCTTATTCCCCACGCCGAATGACGGTCGCCCATCGATGTCGGCCCATATCGCGCTCCTTCGTGCGGTCAACGTGGGGGGATCGACCCCGGTCCAGATGGCCGCGCTGCGTGCGCTCCTCACCCAGATGGGCTTCGGGGAGGTGCGCTCCCTGCTCCATTCCGGGAACCTCGTCTTCGGGAGCGGTTCGCCGGGCGGATCTCCGCTCGAACCCACCTTGGAAGCTGCGATCGCGAAAAGGTTCGCCGTGCGGATTGACGTCTTCGTCCGCACCGCGTCCGAATGGCACGCGATCGTAGCGCAGAATCCCTTTCCCCGGGAGGCCGAGCAAGATCCCGGCCACCTCGTCGTCACGGTCCTGAAGGGTGCCCCCAGCGCGACCGCGTGGAAGGGACTCGACGCGGCGATCCGCGGACCCGAGGTCGTACGCGGCGGGGGTCGGCACGCCTACATCGTCTACCCCGAGGGTACCGGGCGGTCGCGCCTGACCCTAGCTCTCATCGAGCGCCAGCTCGGGACCCGAGGGACCAGCCGCAACTGGAACACGGTCACCAAGCTCGACGTCATGGCCTCGGGGACCGACGGACAGCGTCCCCCTTCCGGACGGTGAGCGCGCCTCGTCCTGGGTCCTGGATCCTACCTAGGAATGATCGGTACGCTCGCGGCCGGTGCCTGAAAGCCCGCGGTCTTGTGGGATCCGTCGCAGTTGGGCTTGTGCGAGGAGTGCCCGCACCGGCAGAGCGCCGCCACGACCTTTCCGTCCACCATCACTAGATTCGGCCCGTTCTGGGTGCTTTGGATGTCGACCTTCGTCATCGTGCGATACAGGAACTACGAGGGTTATGGCCTGTTCCTTTACCCGGGTAAAGCGATGGGGGGGCCGGAGCGCGGGCCGGGACGCGGCCCGCCGACTCGCCGGGAGGCCCCACGCCGGGGACGTCGAACCGATTCCGAGATGCGGTTCCATGCCGGGGTCGGCGATCTGCCCCGGGCGATCATCGGGGGAGCTTTCGGGTGCAGAGGCACCCTTATCGGGTTGCTTCGCGAAACTTCTGTGCATGGCACCCTCTCCCCGCCCGGTTCTGCACCGCTCGGTCCACCAAGGCGCGATCCTCCTGCTCGTCGGAATGGTCCAGTTCCTCGGTGCCATGATCGCCTGCCAGCTCGCCTATCCCGGCTACTCCGACTTCGCGAACGCGATCAGCGATCTCGGGAACACCGCCAACTCGCCGCTCTGGTACGTGTTCGCGGTATCGCTCGCGATCTTCGGCGTGCTCCTGGTGCTCGGCGTCGTGCTCATCTACAGCTCATTCGCACCGGGAGCCCCGCGCGCGATCGGGGTCCTGCTCCTCATGATCGCCGGCCTCGCCGCGATCGTGATCGCCGCCAATCCCGAGGATCTGCGCCCGCTTCCCCACTTGATCGCGGCGCTGACGGTCTTCACAACCAGCGGGATCGGCCTCCTACTCCTCGGCGCTCGGGCGATGCCACGGGGGACTCACTGGGGATGGCTCGGATCCCTTTCGATCGTCCTCGGCGCGATCACCCTCGTTGCGCTCCTCGTGCTGGTGACCGGTACCTGGGGAGCGCTCGGAACGGGCGGCGTCGAGCGCATCGTGTTCGGTCCCCTGATGCTGTGGGCCGTGATCGTCGCGGTCCACCTCTTGCGACTTCCGGTTCGGGCCGCACCGCGCATCAACTTGAAAGCGTAGATCGACGTCCAAGGGCGAACCCGCAGCTCGGCGCATCGTACTCCCGATCTTCGCCGTCACGTCGATCGTTGCCTCATCGGGCGGCTCCCTTCGACCACGAACTCGGATGTAGTCCAGGGAGCATGCTCGGTCTCGAAGCCCGTGCACTCACAATCTTCAAGAAAAGCGGAAGGTAGGGGCTAGGAGCCGTGACGAAGTCTTACCACTACCGCGCGAGCGTCCGCTGGACCGGGAACCGAGGCACCGGGACGAGTGGCTACCGGGCGTACGGCCGGGAACACACCGTCACGTTCGCGGGCAAGGATCCCCTGCCCGGTTCTTCGGATGCGACGTTCCGTGGCGACCTTCCCCGCTACAACCCCGAGGAACTCCTCGTCGGTTCGCTCTCCGCGTGCCACATGCTCTGGTACCTGCATCTGTGCGCCGAGGCGGGCATCGTGGTGGAGAACTACACGGACGAGGCGGAGGGAGTTCTGGAAACGGAACCGGATGGCTCGGGCCGGTTCACTGCCGTGACGCTACGTCCCACCGTCACCCTCCGTGCCGGATCTCTCGAGCGTGCCACGGAAATGCACGTACGGGCCCACCGGATGTGCTTCATCGCGAACTCCGTGAATTTTCCCGTGCGATGGGAGCCCACGACCCGGGTCGCTCCGGACACGGGACGGGCCCGGGTCGGGACCCGACCGAAGAAATCCGGCTGAGCAGGACCCTGCCGAGAGACCCCCGAGATGAGGCCCATCAACGGACGAGCCGGCGTGGCCCGGATCGGTCCGGCCCTCCCGCCCTCGGAGCCGTTGGCTCAAGAGGACGGACCATTCTCGCCGGTCCCCGTTCCCAAATCGTAAAGCCCTCGTCGCACCTGCCCTTCGATGGTGGACCGGAACGATGCGTGGTGAGAAAGACATGGCGGGGAAGGGAATGGTAGAAGGATTGATCGTCGCGATGAGCGACAAGCACACTCAGCTGGACCTCCGGTTGAAGGGTCTGACGCTCAATCTGGTCGGGGCTCCCGTCAAGCTCGAGCTGAACGGAACGGTGTCCGTCTCCGTTCACATGCGGGATCTTACGAAAGAGGAATCGGCTGCGCTCGCCGCGGAGCACATCGCACTGACCAAGACCTAGAGCCGGCGCGCCAGCTCGGGAAGGGCGCTCAGCTCTACATGGACGTTTCCCGTCAGGGCACTCGCTCCCCGTCCGAGACGGACCAACGGCCGTTTCCCGATCTTGAGGGTAACCCTCCACCCGAGTTCCGAAAGGCGCCGGGGGACTCTCCGATTCCGTCGCATCTCGCCGAGACCTCTCGAGAGGAGGTGAGGGAGGTCCGGGCGGAGGTCCACGACGGGAGACACATCCACCTCCAGGTTGCGCTGGTCGGCATCGATCTCCACCCAGGGCGTCCCGTCCCAATCGATGCTCACCGTGCCTCCCGCGAGCTGTTCGATGAGGTCGAGGCCCGTCGGGAGAGGAGGAGATCGGGCCATGATGGGCGATGAATCGGTCGCTTAACCCACTTCCGACGCGGGTCCCAAGACGTTAAGCATCCGGTACCGAACGGCCGTCCGATGCGCTACGTAGTCCTGGGCGCGGGCGGGAGTATCGGCAACGCGGTCGCCCGCGTCGCCGCCGCGCGCGGCCACTCGGTCCGGGCCGTAGCCCGGAACCCCGAGCTCATCCCGGATCTCCCCAAGGGAGTCGAGCGATACCGAGCCAACGTGCTCGATCTCGCCGAGGCGGTTTCCGCCTGCAAGGACGCGGACGTCGTCGTCCATGCCGTGAACGTCCCGTATCCGCGCTGGGCCGAGGTGGTCCCGCGGGTCGCGGCCAACGCACGAGACGCAGCCGAAGCCGCGGGAGCGACGCTCGCCTTCCCCGGGAACGTCTACCCCTATGGCCCTCCTCAAAGGAACCCGGTGCTGGAAGACCATCCGTTCGCGGCGACGACCGTCAAGGGCCAGATCCGCGCCGAGATCGAACGCGACTACCTCGCCGCCCACGCGGCGGGGAAACTGCGGTTGGTGCTCCCTCGATACCCGGATTTCTACGGACCGAACGTTCTGAACGGGCTCCTCGCCCCGATCTTCGACCGAGCGATCTCGGGGAAGGGCTGCCGGTGGCCGATCGATGCGGACCTTCCTCACGAGTTCATCTTCATCGACGACGCCGCGGAGGCCATGCTGCGGCTGGTCGATACACCGGCCGCGTATGGGATCCCCGTTCATGTCCCGGGGCCGGGCACCATTCCTGCCCGAGAGTTCGTCCGGCTGGCGTATGCCGCGGGCGGCCACCCGGTCCGGCTCAGCGTCTTCGGCCGGGGGATGTGGCGGTTCGCCGGGGTCTTCAACGCCGAGGTGCGCGGAGCCTACGAGATGGCGTATCTCTTCGAGAACCCGCTCGTCCTCGGCGGGTCGCGATACGACTCGCTCGTCGGAGAGGCACGCCCGGCGACGCCCTATCCCGAGGGCATCCGCCGCACCGTCGAATGGTTCCGCTCTCCGTCCCGTGGGTCGAGAACGAGCAATCGACACTGATCCGGGATCGGCCGGTCCTCACTGTGGTGTAATATCTCGGCATGCACCTGGCGCGGTATGGCGGAAGGGACGGGGCCTCCGCTCCGCACACTGACCCGTGCGGAGGAGGCGGTGATCGTCCATCGGGGAACCGAACGACCGTTTTCCGGAGAGTACGAACACCACGTCCAACCGGGCACGTACGTATGCAAGCGATGCGGCGCGCCCCTCTATCGATCGAAGGACAAGTTCGATGCCCGGTGCGGCTGGCCGAGCTTCGACGATGAGATCTCGGGGGCCGTGAAACGGCTCTCCGACCCGGACGGCATGCGCGTCGAAATACGATGCGTCCGGTGCGACGCCCATCTCGGCCACGTCTTCGAGGGCGAAGGGCTCACCCCCAAGGATACCCGGCACTGCGTGAACTCCATCTCCCTTCTCTTCGTACCGGAGGCCGACTCGCGCTGAGCGCGACCTCCCGGCCGCGCGAGAGTTGGGCCTCCGAGCTCCGTGCCGGCGCTCGCGGGAGACCCAGTCATGTTCACCAGCATCTACATATATCGTGTGGATCATGGTCGACATGATGGCGTCGGCGAAAGTGGAGATAGGTCTCGTCCCGCGTCTGGAACGGCTCACGGGCGAAAGCGCACGCTGCTGCGTCCCCGAGTATCGCGAACTCTCCCGTCAGGTGGCGAACACCCGCGGTTTCTCCGTAGCGTTGGCCCGCGCGCGCGCGCTTTCCGACAAGAGTCGGATGACCGCGGTGACCCTCCTTCGAAGACGGCCGGAGCTGTGCGCCTGTGAGATCCAGGCGGTGCTCGGGGTCTCTCACGCCACCGTCAGCCACCACATGGCGGTCCTGACCGCTGCGGGGATCGTCTCGGGAGAGAGGCATGGGAAGTGGATGTACTACCGCCTCACCTCGACGGAGGGGGTCGCCATCCCGTGACCGACCCCATGATCGATGCCGAAGCGCTCCGCGCCAAGGTCCGGGAGCGATATGCGGCCCGCTCTACATCGGACGAGGCCGGCTCGGGTACCCCCGCGGCGACCTCGTGCGGCGGGAGTAGCGCCGGCCCATGTTGCATCCCAAAGTCCGGTTCGCTAGCGATGGGGTACTCACCCACGGATCTCACCGGGCTCCCGCCGGGCGCCGACCTAGGTCTCGGGTGCGGCGCGCCGGGAGAGCTCGCCGCGCTCCGGTCCGGCGAAACCGTGCTCGATCTGGGGAGCGGGGCCGGCATCGACTGTTTCATCGCCGCCCGTCGGGTCGGACCGAACGGCCGGGTGATCGGGGTCGACATGACCCCCGAGATGCTCGCGAAGGCGCGTTCCCTGGCGAAGGCCTCCGGCGAGCAATGTGTGGAGTTCCGGCTCGGGGAGATCGAGCACCTACCGGTCGCCGATGCCTCGGTCGACGTGGTGATGTCGAACTGTGTCATCAACCTCGTGGTCGACAAGGGTCAGGTCTATCGGGAGGCGTTCCGAGTCCTCCGGCCCGGAGGCCGTCTCGCCATCGCGGATGTTGTCGCGACGCGCCCAATCTCGACCGCGATGAGGGCCGACCCGGAGCGTTGGTCCTCGTGCTCCTCAGGGGCCATTCGCCCCGACGAGATCTCGGCCCTGTTGCGTTCCGCGGGCTTTGCCGACATCTCGATCGAGATCCCATCCACGAACGGCCCCTCCGAGTCCCTCCGAGGGCCGGACGAAATCGGTGTCGTTCCGGCGGCGGTGCGCGCCACCAAGCCCAGGAGGGGTTGAGCTTGCCGTCCGAGCGGGTCGTCCTCTTCATTTGTGTCGAGAATGCCGGTCGCTCGCTCATCGCCGAGGCGATCTTCAACGCGAACCCGCCTCCGGGATGGCGGGCGACCTCCGCGGGGACGCTCCCGTCGACCGCTCCGAACCCGCGCACCGCTCCCATGCTGGCCGAGATCGGCCTTGAACTTCCCGGCCACCCTCCCCAACAACTCACGAAGGAGTTGATGGACGCCGCGGACCTGCGCGTGACGATGGGGTGCCTCGATGATGCGAGTTGCCCCGCCCACCTGAAGGAACTGGAGCTCCGCGATTGGGGGCTGCGGGATCCGGCGAAGCTGGACGATGCGGGGTTCCGTGGCGTTCGAGATGAGGTCCGACGCCGGGTGAGCCGCCTCCGCCTCGAGATCTCCGTTCGGGACCGAAGTCTCGGCCGTACCCCGGTCGCGTCGGCGTGAAGCGCACGCTCCCCCTCCGGTGCGTCGCCGAAGCGATCGGCCCGGTCTCCTCGTCGGGATCGGCACGGTGGCCATCGTCCTTGGCGCGAGGACCGGTCGCGTCCCTCGATGGTCGGATCGTTGAGGTGGGGAGCCGGTCATGACTGCGGAAAGTTGGACGGTACGTTCCGCGCCCGCTCGGCTGTCGTTCCTCGACCGCTACCTCACCCTATGGATCTTCGGGGCCATGCTCGGAGGACTCGCCTTCGGCCGCTTCGAGCCCTCGGTGGTCGGGGCCATCGGGGCGTGGATGGTTCCCGGGACTCCCGTTCCGCTCGCGGTCGGTGTCGGTCTCGTCCTGATGATGTATCCTCCCCTGGCCCGCGTCCGGTACGAGGAGCTCGGGAAGGTCTTCCGGAGCGGGCGGCTGCTGCTCCTCTCGCTGGTCCAGAACTGGATCGTCGGACCGTTCCTCATGTTCGGCCTCGCGATCGTGTTCCTCCGGAACTCCCCCGACCTCCTGGTCGGGCTCGTCCTCATCGGCAGCGCCCGCTGCATCGCCATGGTGCTGGTGTGGAACGAGCTCGCCGGAGGGAACCGCGAGTACGCCGCCGGACTCGTGGCCTTCAACAGCCTGTTCCAGGTCGTCTTCTACGGCGCCTACATCTATCTCTTTGTCACGATCCTGCTTCCCCTCGCCGGTCTTCCGAGCCTGACCGTCCCGATCTCCTGGGAGCTTGTGGTTCTCAGCGTGCTGGTATTCCTCGGGGTTCCGTTCGCGGCGGGCGTGATCACCCGGTGGGGATTCATCCGGAGCGGACGCGCGATCGAGTACGACCAGCGGATCGCACCCGCCCTCGCCCCGGTTGCGTTGGTGGCCCTCCTGTACACGATCGTGGTCATGTTCGCATTCCAGAGCGATGCGATCCTCCAGCTCCCGGGCGAGGTCCTGCTCGTGGCCGCTCCCTTGGTCCTCTACTTCGCGATCATGTTCTTCGCCAGCTTCTACATGAGCCGCCGCGCGGGGGCCGACTACGGACGGACGGCGGCCCTCTCCCTTACGGCGGCGAGCAACAACTTCGAGCTGGCCATCACCGTCGCGGTCGCCGTCTTCGGGATCGCCTCCGCCGAGGCACTCGCGGCCACGGTCGGTCCTCTGGTCGAGGTCCCGGTACTGCTCGGCCTGGTCCGAGCTTCGATCTGGCTCGGCAGGCGGTATTTCCCGCCTCCCGCCGCGGCTCCGGGGAGCCTAACGATCGGGATGGGCTCAACTGCCCTCGCCCAGGGAGGCGGAACGGGACCGCCGCCCGCCCGCCCATCGTAGGGGGCGCCGGCCGCCGAGGGCGACCCCACCGGCCTCACGATCGGGGACCCGGCCCGGCGGACGAGCTGCGGGGATCGGTCGATCGATCCGATGGCGCCCCGGGGCGACCGACTTTCGGATCGGCGTTTCGATGGAGAGGCTCGAACGGAGAGCTATTCCTCCCCTCTCCATGAAGGAGCGACCATGTCGCCTCGCGCGAGAGCACCGCGTCGCACTCCGGCGTCCCGCCGGCCGCCGGCGTCGCATGTGAACCGGAATCGCGCATTCTGGGAGAGGACCAGCGTCGCGTACGACCGACGATGCAAGCGGGTGCTGGGCGGCCGGTCGGCGATGGCCTGGGGGCTGTGGCGCATCCCCGAATCGCGGGCCCAGTATCTGGGGGCGGTGCGCGGCCGGTCCATCCTTGAGTTGGGATGCGGCGCGGCGCGCTGGTCGATCGCCCTCGCGAAGCACGGGGCTCGGCCCACGGCGCTCGATCTCTCCCACATCCAACTCGCGCATGCTCGCGCCGAGATCCGGCGCGCCCGGGTACATGTGCCGCTCGTCCGTGCGAGCGCAGAGGCGTTGCCCTTCACGCCGGAATCGTTCGACATCGTCTTCTGTGACTGGGGAGCGATGACGTTCGCCGATCCCCGGCGGACGGTGCCCGAATGCGCCCGGGTCCTTCGCCCGGGCGGCCTCCTGGTGTTCGCGACCGCGAGCCCCGTCCGGTATGTCGCGCACGACCGCAAGAGCGACCGGCAATCCCGTCGCCTGAAGGCGGATTACTTCGGCATGCATCGGATCGAGTGGGAGGACTCGGTCGAGTTCCAGGTCCCCTACGGGGAGTGGGCGGCGCTGTTCGACCGTCATGGATTCGCGATCGAGCGGTTGGTCGAGACCCGGCCGCCCGCGGGGGCAGTGACCCCCTACCTCTCCCGGGCCGATTCCGCATGGGGCCGGCGGTGGCCGATGGAATGCATCTGGCGGGTACGCAAGGGCTAGCCCCGGTCCGCATCCCGTGCCGGTGGAGTGCGCCGGGTCCCGATACTCCGAGGTCCGGGCTCTCGAGGACCGACAAGTCGGTCGATCGGCGGGTCTAGGAGCCTGTCCCCGTACTCAGTTCGACCTGACGTGAGCGTGGGGCCATTGTGAGCCGGGGCCCGGACGCTGTGAACCGGCCTCTCTTTCAGCCGATCCGGGCCCGATGGATCTTCCGGA